>JAYWCS010000265.1:0-4788 GCA_043780315.1 Bacteroidota bacterium
ACGCTGGTGTTTTATATGTCGGGGGATACGACAGACGAACTGGTGAAAAAATTAATCGAAAATGGCATTCATCCCGACACCTCCATCGCCGTGATCGAACAGGCCACCACGCCCGTGCAAAAAGTATTTAGCAGTCGCATTCATGTGTATGAAAACTTATACAAAAATCGCCAGTATGTGTCGCCGACTCTGGTGATCGTGGGTAAGGTGGCCGGATTACATGAAGAGTTGAAGTGGTTGCCGGAAATGGCCTCTGCCGGCGAATTATATTTTAAACCCATTACAAAAAACAAGGAACAGGAGGTTAGCGCATGATCAGTCCCGAACAAAAGAAAAAAATAAAGCGATTTCTGGAATCACTGCCAGCAGAGGAACAGCTCTGGGCCAATGGATTTCTGGATGGAATGTTAAATGGCAAAGGTTTGGCGGAAAACACGATCCCCCCGACGACGGTAGAAAACAAAAAAATCACCATCGCCTATGGAACCGAATCCGGTAATTCTAAAAAAGTTGCCAATGTATTTGCCAGCCGTGCAAAAAAGGAAGGAATTCACACCAAGCTGGTGAGTCTGGATCAATACCGATTAACTGATTTACCAAAAGAAGAATATTTTCTGACCGTTATCAGTACCCAGGGTGAAGGGGAACCACCGGCGTCTGCGAAAAAATTTTATGATCATATTCATCAGAACGGATTCAAACTTCCGAAATTGAAATATGGTGTGCTGGCACTGGGCGACACCTCATATCCGATGTTTTGTAAAGCGGGCGAAGATGTGGATACCCAACTGGGTCAACTGGGGGGAGAACGAATCATCGATATCGCGCGTTGTGACGTGGATTTCGAAATCGATGCATCGATCTGGATGAACGACGTGCTGCAAAAACTAACGGGCATGCATACGCCGCAATCATCTGGATCAAAAACAATAAAAAAATCAACGGGGAAAAAAATATATTCCGGGACCGTTTTGTCTAATATAAACCTGAACGACCGGGGTTCCAAAAAACAAACCCATCATATTGAAATTGCCTGCGAAGACGTGTATTATAAACCCGGCGATTCATTGGGTATTGTACCGCATAATCCGAAGCATGTGGTAGATGAAATCATTGCCTTCACCGGGATTGACCCGGAGCGACCCTTTGTTCACCGCAATGAAACCCTTTCGGCTTACGAACTTCTGCTCAAAAAACTAAATATTATTTTTCTGCCGGAAAGAGTGGTCTCCAAATATGCCGCGCATATCGCAAAAGATATCCCGTCATTGAGAATTGGTTTGCTCGATTTGCTGAAACAATTTCCGATTGACAGTGCGGCGCATTTCGAAACTTTTATACAACAGCTCGAACCAACGACACCCAGATTATATTCCATTGCCTCTTCGCTGGAAACGGTGGATGGAGAAGTTCATTTGACAGTAGGCCGGGATGCATTTTCAATTGCAGAAGAACTGAAATACGGCTTGTGCTCCGATCATTTGTGTTCCTTAAAAACAGGTGCCGGTATTGATTTTTATATTCATCATAATGATCAGTTCCGGTTGCCGGAAGACGATAAAGATGTGATCATGATCGGACCGGGAACCGGTATCGCCCCCTTCCGCGCATTTTTGAGTGAGCGGGAAGCCACGGGTGCCGGCGGTCGCAACTGGCTGTTTTTTGGGGACCAGCATTTCACTAGCGATTTCCTTTATCAGACGGAATTGCAGCAATGGAAAGAAAGTGGATTGCTGAATGAACTGGATGTGGCCTTCTCCCGCGACCAGAAAGGAAAAATTTATGTGCAGGATAAAATCCGGCAGAAAGCCGCCACCTTTTTTGAATGGTTGCAATCAGGGGCCAGCTTGTATATCTGTGGCGCCAAAAAAATGAGTGACGACGTGGAGAAAACCATTTTGGAGCTCGCCGGAAAAGCGGGATTAACAACAGATCCGTCATTGTACCTCGATGAATTAAAGGCAAGCGGCCGTTTATTGAAAGACGTTTATTGAAACATAACAAACCCATGAGCGAACATCCGTTACATCATATCGAAAAAGTTAAGCAGACCAGCGATTCCCTCCGCGGAACAATCCGGGAGGGACTAGCAGATGAAATAACCGGTGCCATCAGTGAAGATGATAAAGCGCTGGTGAAGTTTCATGGAATGTATATGCAGGACGACCGCGACCGTCGCGAGGAACGAGCAGAAAAAAAACTCGAACGACTCTATTCATTTATGATCCGGCTTCGTCTTCCGGGCGGTTTTCTCACCGCTAAGCAGTGGCTGGACACACAGGATATCGCCGGCGAACATGCCACCGGTATCATTAAAATAACGACCCGGCAAACCATTCAGCTGCATGGATTATATAAATCCCATGTGCGGCCCACAATTCAGTCGTTTAATGAATCAAAACTGCATTCCATCGCTACCTGCGGGGATATCAACCGGAATGTGATCGCCGCTGCCAACCCGCAGCGCTCAGCGATTCATAAAGAAATACATGACTATGCGTTTAAAATAGATCAGCTGCTCCTGCCTAAAACAAAGGCTTACTTCGAGATCTGGCTGGACGAAGAAAAACTGATTGACAAAAAAGAGGAAGAAGATCCTTTGTATCAGGATCGATATCTGCCAAGAAAATTTAAGATCGCCATCGCCATCCCACCCAACAATGATGTGGATGTATTTGGAAACGATCTCGGACTCATCGCCATTATAGAAAACGATAAGCTGATCGGATTCAACATTGCGATCGGGGGAGGTCTTTCCTCTACGCACGGAAATCCGGCCACGTATCCGCGGCTGGCGACAGTGATTGGTTTTTTGCGTGGGGAAGAAAAAATATTAAAAACTATTTATGAGGTCGTGACCATTCAACGCGATTATGGAAATCGAACAGACCGGTCATTGGCCCGGTTGAAATATACCGTAGATAAAATGGGTATTGATTTTTTCAAAACCGAGATTGTCAAACGCACCGGGTTTCCGTTGGAAAAAGAGCGGCCTTTCCTGTTCACCGAAAGAAAAGATGATTATGGCTGGTTTCAAAACAGCCAGGGTTTCTGGTACTTTACGCCATTTATTGAAAATGGACGGGTTACCGACGACGAAAACGTCGCTATGAAAACGGCTCTGTATGAAATTGCTGAAACCGGTAAACTGAATTTTCGTTTTACGGCCAATCAGAATGTGATTCTGGCAGATATTCTGCCGGAAGATAAGCCTGCGATAGAAAGCATTTTAAAAAAATATAAGATAGATTCTTACACAGATTCTATTACCGCCATTCGAAAAAACTCGATGGCCTGTGTGGCACTGAGTACCTGCCCGCTGGCATTTGCCGAGGCACAACGTTACCTCCCTTCCCTACTCAGCAAAATCGAACCCTTACTCAAAAAACATGGCCTCCACAAAGAAGAAATCATTTTGCGAATGACCGGGTGCCCCAATGGTTGTGCCCGCTCCTATATAGCAGAAATAGGTTTCATCGGCACCTCGCTCGGACACTATAACCTGCAGCTGGGTGGCGACCATGAGGGATTGCGCCTGAATAAAGTTTATAAAGAAAGTCTGGATGAAAGTGCTATTCTGGCCCAATTGGATCAGCTGTTCGGGATGTTTTCAAAGGAACGGAACCCTAAGGAATCATTTGGTGACTTTGCAATACGCAAACAACTGGTATAATACGCCGTGAGAACAAAAATGAGTAGCATTGTATAAACCCACTTTTTTTAAAATATAAACAAAAGTCTACTAATTTTATAGGGAATTAACTACTTTTGCAAAACTTGTATACAGCCACCGAAATGGAAAAAAAAGATTCAGAAAATAATACTCCGGGGTTCAGACTTAAACGGTCTGAGAAGAACCGCCTGTTCCCGGTATTTCTGAAACTGGAGGAATTGGAAGTATTGCTGGTCGGCGGCGGGTATGTTGGGATGGAGAAATTATCAGCCGTTTTAAATAATGCCCCGGCTAGCTCGGTCACGCTGGTAGCGACAGAAATTTCTTCGGCGATTAAAGAGCTGGCCAGTCATCATCCCCGGGTAAAACTCTTTGAAAAAGCATTTGAACCCGACGACCTGGATGATAAAGAAATCGTGATTGTCGCCATCAACGATAAAACCACCAGCAATTATATCCGGGTGCTTGCAAAACAAAAAAAGCTATTGGTGAATGTGGCCGATACGCCGGATCTATGTGATTTTTATCTGGGCTCCATTGTCGATAAAGGCAACCTGAAAATCGCCATATCCACCAATGGGAAGTCACCGACGATTGCCAAGCGGATGAGAGAGCAGTTGAATGAGCTGATACCAGATGAAATTGAAGGAGTCATACAAAACATGCATACAATCCGTCAGGATCTAAAAGCTGACTTCGCGGAGAAAGTCCGACAGCTGGATGACCTCACCAAGCTCCTCAGTGCCAAGCAGGCCAAACTGGAAGCGGCTGATAAACCGGAAAGCAGAAAATGGACCAAAATAGTGATTCTTTGTTTGGGCGCTTTTTTCTTTATGGTGGTCGGTCATGCCCTGCTCTCCTATTTTCCTTTACATGAAATTACTTTTCGGTTAAATAAAATTCCTGAGTATATCAATGTAGGCTCCTTTGTGATGATGCTGATCACGGGGTTTCTTGCCCAGATGGTGGATGGCTCCATGGGGATGGGATATGGCACCATCTCAACCACTTTTTTACTGGCCAACGGCGTCAACCCGGCCATCGTCAGCAGTCGAGTGCATACGGCGCGCGTGTTTTCGAGTGGCGTTTCCGGCTACAGTCATCACCGGTTTGGC
>JAYWCS010000266.1:0-2246 GCA_043780315.1 Bacteroidota bacterium
ATAGATTGAAAAAATAAGCCGCCTGATCGTCGTTGATCAGATAGTCCTGATTATTGTAATTCCCGTAAAATTTACCGGCCTCCTTTTTAACGGCCCGCATGAATAAAATATACACCGCGAACCCCAGAGAAATCAATTCCGGAGGTTTCTTAAATTCTTCTATATATTTCTTCAGTACCGGTACGGCCCGCATAGCTAGTTTCGTGCTGTACTGCATGGTAATACCCAGCCAAAGATGCTGTAGATATGGATTTCTGAATCGGTCCAATACTTTATTTCCGAATTCACTAATTTCTTTTTCTGTAAGAGTAAATGGAATGGCCCGTCCGATTTCATCCAACATCAAATTGCGCAGATAGTTTTCAAACTCGGTGTTTTCCATCGCGGAACGTACGGTTTCAAAGCCCGATAGGAAAGCGAGCCCGCAACTCAGCGAGTGTGATGCATTGAGCATGCGTAATTTCAGTTCTTTGTATTTCGTAATATCCGGCGTGATCACTACGCCCTCGTCGGCTGCATAAAACGAAAGTTTATTTCGTACTTCCTCATCTCCTTCAATCGCCCACAAACGATATACCTCACAGACCACCAGCAAGTCATCCGTGTATCCCCAGGATCTTTCCATTGCAATTTTTACTTCCGGCGATGGTTTGCCCGGCACGATGCGGTCGACCAGCGAACTGCAAAATCGATTGTGGATCCCCAACCACTCGATAAAAGAGGAATCCAGGGAATTCCACAGTGACAGGTGAATTAAAATCTCTTTTAGTTTCTGACCATTGTCGGTCACGAGTTCCGTTGGAATAATAATCATTCCGGATTCTGCTGAGCCACTGAATATTTTAAACCGTTCATATAAGAAGGCCAGTAATTTTGCTGGAAAGGAAACGGGCGGGGATTGAAAAATCGATTCTTCTACAAGCCGGATACCCACTTCCGTTGTATTGGAAATCACAATCTCCATTTCAGCGCTGGCCGCTGAGGCCAAAATTTCGGGCCATTCGTCCGAGGCCGACAATACGCGGCTGATGGCAGAGCAAATAACAGGCTCGTCTATGACCATCCCGGATTCTAAACCGCGAACACATAAAGTATACACACCATCCTGACGGGTGAAGGCGTCGGTATCGCCTGAGCGGGTAGATTTCACCACCAGTATCCGGCCATTGAAAATGCCTCGTCGGTTCGCCCGATCAACAAAATAATCGGGCAGGGCGCGCAGGAGTACCCCGGTGCCGAATTGTAATATTTTTTCCGGCAGCATAAAAATATCCGATGCCGGAAGTTCGCTTCCACCGGTTGCTATTTTTGCGAGATACTGTTTAGATAAATTCATGTGTTCAATCTTTTTCCACTATCACTTTGATCACGCCATTGGCGGGATTCAACCATTCCGGGAAACCGGCTGCGGCATCTTTAAACAGAACCCGATTGGTAATAAATGATCCCGGATGAATACGTTTACTTTTAATGGCCTCCATGACGCGGACGAAATCTTCCCGCGTAGCATTGCGACTACTCATCAGCGTGGATTCTCTTTTATGAAACTCCGGATGACTAAAGACCAATTCCTCTTTTTGTAAACCGATCAGCACATAACGTCCGCCATGGGCCAGATAATTCAACCCATGATTAATCGCCTTGCGATTACCCGTGGCGTCAATGACGACCAATGGCATATCGCCCTGTGTGATCGATTGCAACTGCTCCATGATATTGGAATCCCCGGCGTGGATAATATGCTGAACACCCAACACTGTTTTACAAAAATTTAAACGGTCCGCATTCGTATCGAGGGCAATCACGATGGCTCCGTTGAGCTGCGCGAACGCCATGGTACCCAAACCAATCGGACCAGCGCCCATCACCAGTATATATTCACCGGCTTGCACGCCGGCGCGCCGTATTCCATGGGCGCCGATGGCCAAGGGTTCTACCATGGCCAGTTCTGTGAATCCCAACCCCTCGCCATGAATCAGCAGATGCGAGGGAACAGCATAATAATCGGCCATACCCCCATCGATATGCACCCCACAGACCTGAATATTTGCGCAACAATTTGTTTTACCGATCCGGCACGCAATACATTTTCCGCAATGCAGATAGGGAATAAACGTTACGGCTTCTCCTTTTTCAAAACCCGGTGCGTTATCCATTTCCACGAGTTCCCCGGATAGTTCATGACCCAGTATCCGCGGATAATTAAAATACGGCTGGATTCCTTCGAAGGCATGCAAATCCGTTCC
>JAYWCS010000267.1:0-9341 GCA_043780315.1 Bacteroidota bacterium
GCACGCATCACGCGCACCTGGAAATCGGGCAATTACCATTCGGGATCCTTTTACTGGGGATGGATGCCCCCGCACCCGACTTTTTTTGTTCGTAAATCGGTCTATGACCGGGTGGGTCTTTTCGACACCCGTTTGCGTTCAGCCGCCGATTATGAAATGATGCTGCGTATTTTGGTGAAGTATCAGATGACGGCGGTATATATCCCGCAGGTAATCGTGAAGATGCGTACCGGGGGCATGAGTAATGCAACGGTGAAGAACCGGATCCGGGCAAATCGCGAGGACCGGGAAGCGTGGCGTATCAATGATCTCCAGCCTTATTTTTTTACTATATATTTGAAACCCCTGCGGAAAATTTCGCAGTTTTTAATTAGATAATATTATGTCGAAAGTTGCATTGATTACCGGAGTAACGGGCCAGGATGGTGCCTACCTCAGTGAATTATTATTGGAGAAAGGATATAAAGTGCATGGAATTAAACGACGCAGTTCGATGTTCAATACGGAACGGATCGATCATCTCTACCAGGATCCCCATGAAAAAAATGTTCATTTCCGGTTGCATTATGGCGACCTGACAGACAGTACCAATCTGATCCGGATCATTCAGGAAACCCAGCCGGATGAAATCTATAATCTCGGTGCGATGAGCCATGTACATGTTAGTTTTGAAACGCCGGAGTATACAGCGAATGCCGACGGGATTGGTACACTGCGTATACTGGAGGCCGTTAGACTGCTCGGATTAGCGAGAAAAACGAAAGTCTATCAGGCATCCACGTCAGAATTATATGGTCTGGTGCAGGAAGTGCCACAATCCGAAACGACGCCCTTTTATCCAAGATCACCCTATGCGGTGGCCAAACTATACGCTTATTGGATGATTGTAAATTATCGCGAAGCCTATTCAATATTTGCAGCGAACGGGATTTTGTTTAACCACGAATCCCCCTTACGGGGTGAAACATTTGTTACGCGGAAGATTACACGTGCCGTAGCAAAAATCGGATTGGGATTGCAGGATAAACTCTTTCTGGGAAATCTGAATGCGCGCCGCGACTGGGGCCACGCCAAAGATTATGTGGAAGCGATGTGGCTGATTATGCAACAGGAGGTTGCGGAAGATTATGTGATCGCGACCGGCGTTACCACCACGGTTCGTGATTTCGTTAAAATGGCTTTTGCAGAAATTGGCGTGGAGCTGGAATTTGTAGGCAGAGACGAAGCAGAATATGGCGAAGTAATCCGTTGCAATGATCCCCAATATCAATTGGAGAAAGGAAGAAAACTGGTAGTTGTGGATCCGAAATATTTTCGCCCAACCGAAGTGGAATTATTAATCGGTGATCCCCGAAAGGCCCGTGAAAAACTGGGCTGGGTTCCAAAATATGATTTGCCGGCGCTGGTAAAAGAAATGGTAGCGGCAGACGTAGATCTTTTCCGCCGCGAGAAGATTTTGAAAGAGTCCGGCTTTGAGATCAAAAATCAATACGAATAGATAATTGTCAGCAAACGACGATTAACATAAAATATCGAATGGAAAAAAACGCTAAAATATACATCGCCGGTCACCGTGGCATGGTGGGTTCTGCTATAAAAAGAAAACTCGAAGCAGACGGATACTGTAATCTGTTGCTGAAGACCTCGCAGGAACTGGATTTGCGCAATCAGCAGTCGGTGTATGATTTTTTCGAAAACGATCAACCGGATTATGTTTTTCTCGCGGCCGCCAAAGTGGGTGGCATCGAAGCGAACAATACCTATCGCGCAGATTTTCTTTATGAGAACCTGATGATTCAATCCAATATTATTCATGCCTCCTGGAAAGCAAATGTTCAGAAACTCATGTTTCTGGGTTCATCCTGTATCTATCCGAGAATGGCGCCCCAGCCGATGAAAGAAGAGTATTTGCTTACCGGCATTCTGGAGCAAACCAATGAGCCGTATGCTATTGCCAAAATTGCGGGTATCAAGCTCTGTGATGCTTTCCGCGCGCAATATGGATGTAATTATATATCCGTGATGCCAACCAATCTGTACGGTCCGAATGATCATTATGACCTTAATAGTTCCCATGTACTTCCCGCTTTGATTAGAAAATTCCACGAAGCCAAAATCGGGAATCAGCCATTTGTCACCATCTGGGGCACGGGAAATCCGAAAAGAGAATTTCTTCATGTAGACGATGTCGCCGATGCCTGCCTGTTCCTGATGAAAAATTATAATGACGCGGGACTGGTAAATGTGGGCGTGGGAATAGATCTGAGTGTTCTCGAACTCGCCGAAATGGTGGCGCGGATCACTGGCTTTTCCGGCGGTATCCGGCATGATTTGTCTAAACCAGACGGTACGCCCCGAAAGCTGATGGATGTGTCGAAACTAACTCAAATGGGCTGGAAAGCCCGGATTTCATTGGAGGACGGCATCCGCTCGGTTTATGAAGCGTATCAGAAAAAAAATTAGACAGGCTATATTTTTTAACTTCCATGTGTTGACCATTCTCTGTCAACCGTCAACTGTACCTTATTATGTTTGAATTCTTAAAGAAGAAAGACAGAGAACCGGCCGATTTAACCGGTTTGAAAGCCGACATGCACAATCACCTGATTCCAGGTATTGACGATGGAGCCACTGATATGGAGTCGGCCATCGTGATGATCCGGGCCATGCATGATCTGGGATACCGGAAATTCATCGCCACCCCGCATGTGCAATGGGAGATGTTTAAAAACACCCATGAAATCATTGAAAATGGCGCCCAGCTTGTGCGGGATCGTTTGAAAACCACCGAAATGAAAGTTGAATTCCGTGGTGCCGCGGAGTATTATCTGGATGAACACCTAGATGAGCTGCTGGAAAAAAATACGCCGCTCCTTACCATCCACGATAATATGGTGCTGGTGGAGTTTTCTTTTATCCGTCAGCCGATGGACCTTCGGGATAAACTTTTTCAACTTCAAATCAAAGGTTACCAGCCTGTTATTGCCCATCCGGAACGCTATTTATACTTCGGCGCCCATAAAAATCTCTACGACGATCTGCACGAGATGGACTGTTTATTTCAGCTCAACCTCCTCTCCATTTGTGGCTATTATGGCAAAAAACAGGAAGAACTGGCCCAGTATCTCATTAAAAAGAAATATGTAAGTCTCTTGGGTTCAGATTGTCATAATCTCCGGCACATCAACATCCTGCGCGCCTCCTCCACCATTACCAACACTGTTAACCGCCTTTTGGATTCTGGTCTGATTTTAAATCCGACCCTCTAAGCTTTTGCTTAGCCATTCGCCGTTCACTGCTTATTCTCTTTAACCGCCCACCTTGTCAGTCTCCCTGCTACAAACAATGTCTGAATGGCGGAATAAAATTAACATTAAGATTTCTCCACTTGTCAAGTAGCTGACAATCCATCTTGGCATTATTTTTACCTTTATAGGAGTAAATCAACAATCAATATGGGTGCTCCCGAGTTCAACCAACTGCTGGTCTCAAATGCTGAATTTTTGAAGCCGTTTGCGATCACTTTAACCAGAGATAGTGAAGAAGCGAAAGATCTTTTTCAGGAAACATTATACCGCGCAATTGCCAATAAGGATAAGTATAATGTAGGAACCAATATCAAAGCATGGTTGTATACCATCATGCGTAATATTTTTATCAATAACTACCGGCGTCGGGCGAAACAGAAAACAATTTTCGATTCTTCACCGAACGATTATCTGTTGAATAACAGCCAGTCCGCCGTCATCACCGGCAATGCGGAAAGTAATTTACGGATACGCGATATTCAGGGGGCCATTCATAGTCTGCCGGATATTTTCCGGAATCCATTCCTGCTATATTTCGATGGATATAAATATCATGAAATAGCGGATATGCTGCGGGAACCGCTGGGAACCATTAAAAGCCGGATACATTTTGCGCGCAAACTATTGAAGGCGCAGATCCAGTCGTTTTAAGTTGTTGCTTGAGGTGCCTCTGAGCGTACGATTTCAAATCAGTAAACGGGAAATCCCCCTTGGATTATATGTTTTTGTTTCTGTCAATGTTTTTATGAGCCCACGCAAAGATGAGTGGGAACACGAGTAAGGAAAAAAGCATGGCGCAAAGAATTCCTCCGATTACCACACGGGCCAGTGGGCGGGAGCTTTCAGATCCGATACCCGTGGATATAGCGGCGGGCAACAATCCGACGGCCGCCATAATTGCGGTCATCATCACCGGACGAATTCTGGACTGAACCCCCATCTTAATGGCTCCGAACAAAGCAGCTTTCCCGGGTTTCATCCTTTCCATATTGTGTTTGAACACGGTGATCAGTAACACGCCGTCCTGAATACAAATTCCAAAAAGGGCAATGAATCCGATGCCGGCTGAAATAGAGAAATCGGTTCCGGTCACCAGCAAGGCAATAATGCCACCCACGATGGCAAAGGGAACATTTAAGAAAACCAGTCCCGCGTCTTTCAGATTTCCAAACATCACAAACAGCAGTAAGAAGATCAGCACCAGGCTGATCGGTACCACTTCTACGAGCCGCTTTTGAGCGCGCCGCTGGTTTTCAAAATCCCCTTGCCAGACGATTGAATATCCTTTTTTGAGTGAGAGGATTTTATCGACTTTTTCCTGTGCCTCGGCAATCACACTTCCCATATCACGGCCGCGAACAGAAAATTTGAGTGCCGAATATCTTTCATTCTCATCGCGGAAAATTAAGCAGGGTCCTGTTTTTTTCGAGATCGTAGCGATCTCGCGGATGGGAACTTTCGAACCACTCTGTGTGGGGATCATGATGTCTCCAATCTGGTGAACATTTTTTCGGAATTCTTCCGGGAAGCGCACGCGCACATCGAATTTTTTTATTCCTTCATACAAAGTGGTTACAGCCTTACCACCGATCGCCATTTGTATGACGGCATTGGCATCTGCCGTGGCCACGCCGTACAATGCCATCCGGTCCTGATCCAGATCGATATCTAATTCAGGCTGACCGACATTTTTTATAACGCCCAGATCCGCCACTCCATTTACATTTTTCAATACATCATATACTTCTTTTACTTTTCCTTCCATATAATTCAGCGAATCACCGAATATTTTTACACAGATAGAACCCTTCACGCCTGAAACGGCTTCTTCCACATTGTCGCTGATGGGTTGGGAGAAATTGAGGTCGATGCCGGGGATGGAAGAAATTCTTTTCTGCATTTTTTCAATCAGGGCATCTTTCGAAATATCTTTTTTCCAGTCTTCTTCAGGATATAAAATGACATCAAACTCATTGTTATAGAAACCGGTCACATCAGTGCCATCATCAGGTCGTCCCGTTTGGGAGGCCACATGTTTCACCTGTGGAAATTCCATGAACATCCCCCGGATCTGGTTGGCCACTTCAGAAGATTTTTGGAGAGACACGCTATACGGAAGTTGTGCCCGCACCCAGATGGCGCCCTCATTCAGTTCGGGCAGGAATTCACTCCCCAGAAATTTAAAAGCGTAGAGTCCGGCCACCACCATGATTGCTGACGTGATGAAAACCAATTTTCTTCTTTTGTAACTGAAAACAAATGCCCACAACATCGTTTTTGTAACCGCCTCGAGAAATGGATTATGTTTTTCACGGATATTTTTCCGGAGTAACATATTAATTAATACCGGAACGAGGGTGAGTGTGGTGATCAATGCGCCGAGCAGCGCGAAGCCAAGGGTATAGGCGAGCGGCGAAAACATTTTGCCTTCTACTTTCTGAAAAGCAAAAATGGGGAGCAGTCCGGTGATGATAATTAGTTTAGCAAAGAAAATCGCCTTGCCCAATTCGGCGCCTTTGTTTTTTATCAGTCCGAGTTTGATCGTCTTGTTAAATCTCTCCATGCCCATCTCCTGCGCACGATGGTCGAGTGCCACGAACATCCCTTCCACCATCACGACGGCTCCGTCGATAATAATACCAAAATCCACGGCGCCCAGGGAAAGCAGATTGGCCGACATACCCATTAAATGTAAACAGATAAAAGAAAATAATAGCGCGATGGGAATGATGATCGACACGATCAGCGTGGCTCTCCAATTGAACATGAAAATCGAAACGATAAAAGTCACCAGCAGAATTCCTTCCACCAGATTATGCAATACGGTATGGGTTGCATAACCGATGAGATCTTCGCGGTTATAATAGGGAACGATACGGGTATCGCCGGGTAACACTTTTTCATTGACCAGCTGAATTCTTTTCTTAAGCGCCTTAATTACTTCGGCGGCGTTTTCGCCTTTTCTCATCAGCACGATTCCTTCCACCACATCTTTTCCGTCCCGTATCTCGTGTTTTCCGTTTACAATGATATCATCCGAACGCCCTACCTGGCCAAGTCGTGGCTGGTTCGAAATCTGTACATCCGCCAGGTCTTTGATCAATACCGGAACACCATTGATATTCTGAACGATGATGTTTTTGATTTCATTGATATCATTCAGCAATCCGATCCCGCGCACGACGTATGCCTGGGAGTTATCGACGATCACATCGCCGCCGATATTGATATTGCTTTTGCCGACAGCATTGTATACGTCCAGTTCTGAAATGCCCATATTATTGAGCTGCTGGGGATTCACTTTTATTTCATAGGCCTTCACCATGCCGCCGAAGCTGACGATATCAGCAATGCCGGGTACGGAACGGATCTGACGATCCACCACCCAGTCCTGCATCGTTTTCAATTCCCGTTGATCGCGGCTCGCACTTTCCAGCGTATACCGAAAAATTTCGCCTGTCGGACCGGTCGGCGGTTGAACACCCGGACTAATATTATCGGGCAGGCTCACATTGACCAGCATATTATTAACCTGCATGCGGGCGTAACTATCTTCCACCTGGTCATCGAAAATCAGTTTTACCATCGATAATCCGAAAACACTGGTGGAGCGCAGGCTCGTTTTTTTCTGAACGGAATTCATCGAAATTTCGATGGGGATCGTGACGAATTTTTCGACTTCTTCCGCGCTTCTGCCGGGCCATTGGGTGATGATCGTAATTTCTGTGTTGGTCACGTCGGGAAATGCTTCGATCGACATATTGTGAAAAGTGATGATCCCGGTGATCACGAGCAGGATTGTGCTAAAGAGGATGAAGTATTTATTCTTCAGGGAGAAACCGAGTATTTTCTTTAAAATCTTGTTCATGATTTATTATATAAAGGGGTACTTGGTTCGGTTTAGGCAAAACGAATTCATCCCGGATTCCGGAGCATTTAAAAAAGTAATGGTGATTGAGTTAACTGTCTATATAAGTCCTCTGGCAGCGGAATGACGTAAATTATATTGTTTTACAGTTTTCAAAAACTTCTTTCCAATGAACGACAAATGTAATCCGTTTAATATCCTGGGAGTTGTTAAGCAATGCTAAACAGCCTGTTAATCAAATTAACAATGTTATGCCCGGGGAGCCATGGAATAAGCTACTATCGCCTGTTTGTCCCGGGTGGGAAAAGCGAATATATCCGGGGCTTGTCCTAATCGGTATGACCGATAATATCTCTGACTTGTGCTTATTGGGAAAAGCGAATATATCCCGGGCTTGTCCTAATCGGTATGACCGATAATATCTCTGACTTGTGCTTATTGGGAAAAGCGAATATATCCCGGACTTGTCCTAATCGGTATGACCGATAATATCTCTGACTTGTGCTTATTGGGAAAAGCGAATATATCCCGGACTTGTCCTAATTTCAATCTTTAATATGTTATGCAGGAAGAAGTAATTTTAGTTGATGAACAGGATGTGGCGAACGGAACGATGGAAAAAATGGAGGCTCACCGGAAAGGAGTTTTGCACCGGGCTTTCAGTGTTTTTATATTCAATCCCAAAGGTGAAATGCTTTTGCAGCAGCGGGCATTGGGCAAGTACCATAGCCCGGGTTTGTGGACGAACACCTGTTGTTCTCATCCGCGTCCGGGGGAAACAGTTGAGTCGGCAGCAGTCCGGCGTTTAAAAGAGGAGATGGGTATTGATGCGCCACTTGAAAAAAAATTTGATTTTATTTATCGTGCCGAATTCGATAATGGGTTGACGGAATTTGAATTCGACCATGTGTATACCGGAACCTACAGCGGTTCCTTGAATCCGGACAAACAGGAAGTAAATGATTATTGCTTTCGTTCAATGGAAGATATTGCTGACGACCTCAATCAACGACCCGAGAAATACAGCTCCTGGTTTCGGATCGCTTTTCCACAATTACTTAAAAGGTTTTAGGTTTTAGGTTGACGGTTGACGGTTGACGGTTTTTGGGTTGATGGTTTTAGGTTGACGGTTGACGGTATAAAGCAGCGCATTATATTCCTTAGTTTTTACGCATTCTGCGTTCCGATTTTATGCATTCTGCGTTGTGCTTTTACGCATTGAACGTTCCGCTTTTCTGCGTTCTGCTTTTCTGCGTTGTGCTTTTACGCATTGAACGTTCCGCTTTTCTGCGTTATGCGTTCTGCTTTTACGCATTCAGCGTTCCGCTGGGAACTTTGGAAACCGCAGGAGCTGCTACATTACGCTTGGACCCTCTGTTGTCGCGCGCCATGCGGGAGTACACGGAGAGATTACGATCAAATAAAAACTTAAACAGCAGGATCGTATACGAAGTATGATGACCCAATGTATCGTAATAACTACCTGCGAATTTTTTTATCTGGGGTAATTTATTCCAGGGAACGGAAGGAAAGTCATGATGTTCATTATGAAATCCCACATTCAGATTCACCGTATTCATTGAACCATAATAACTTTTTGTTTCCTGATCTCCATGTGTAAGGAAATGTTCCTGCACCCAACGCGCGCCGAGGGGATGCAATCCGACAGAGAAAAAGAAACTGGACGTCAGGTAGGCGGCAGCTTTCCATCCGAGGAAATAAATAAACACACTCATGAAAGCGACCTGCACAATGATATTTACCACTGTCCATTTATCCATCAGGGTGACTTCTTTAATACGACCCGGACGAATCATCTGAAAAACAGGATAGAGCAAAAGCCAGAGGGCCTTTCCAAAAAAGCGGTTGTTAATGAGTTTTGCTTCCCAGCGGTAGGGCATATCGGCATCGAGTTCTTCCACGCCCTGGTACGAATGATGTTTCAAATGATATTTCTGAAAAGAAATCGCACTCGGAAAAACCAACGGAAGGTTGGCGGTGATCGCGGCGACTCTATTCAGCATGCTTTTCTTAAAAATCAGGTTATGGGCAGCTTCGTGAATGCACACATATAATGTATGGCTTGCAAAAGCGCCTCCGAGATAAGCGACGAGAAAAATCACCCACCAGGAAGCATCGCGGATAAACCATGAAATCGTAACCTG
>JAYWCS010000268.1:0-5847 GCA_043780315.1 Bacteroidota bacterium
GATATTAAACTCAGCAATTCATTTTGTAATGCCTGCCGGTAACCTCCATAGTCTTCATTCCAAATTACAAGGTCAACCATCAATCCCTTTAAACGCCAGTATGCATGGGCCTGAACCATCTGGCGCGCGATTTCAATATTAGCGACATCCTGAATCTGCAATAGCACGATCGGCAGATCACCGGAGATAGAATAACTCCATAAAGCAGATTGACTGCGTCGGTTTCGCAGGATCACCGAGGCGTCTGTGCGAAGGGCCGGATTGGAAAATACCACGGAACTCGCCAAGCGGGAATATAACTGTGCGTCTGCTTCAGTCGCATTAATCTGACGGAGCACCACCTGACTGTGCGTCCACGCCAGTTCAAAGGCGCGATCGGTCAGCGGCCTGTCCTGATATTTTTCTACCAGTGCGGTACACGCCTCTTTATTTTCCGCCATACCAAATACCATATCAATGGTCACTGCATCGTGGGCGTCAATAACAAAACGATAGCGGATCGAAACGATAGGGTCCAGCACCGCCCCCTGTGAATTGGAAAGCGGCTGGTTTTTATTGAGTGCCTCCGGTTCATGGATGCTGCGGGTTCTGCCGATAAAGATCGAACGATCAGTTTCAAAAGAAACATCTTTTATTTCGGCGTTATGCACTTTCATCAAATGAAACATCCAGGGTTGTGCGTCTGAGGCGCCCCGCGGACGCCTTGTGCAGAGTATCGCATCGCGCTGGGGAAGTATTTCAGTTTGTACAAAAAGGTTACTGAATGCCGGGTGGGCGGCATCAGCCGCCGCCGAAGTCAGCACCACTTCTGCATAGCTTGTTACTTCCAGATATCTTTTTCTTCTGGATCGGTTGCTGATGTGAATGCGTCGCATTTCAACATCATCTTCGGAAGAAACAACGATCTCCGTGTGGGTTTCGAAATTTTGTTCCTGCCGCCGGAATTCAGCTCTGCCCTGTGAAAATACCACTTCGTAGGATTCAGCTGTTTTTAACGAGGGCTGATAAGCCGCCGACCAGCTGCTTTCATTATCTAAATCACGGATGTAGCAGAAGATACCGGTATTGTCTACCGTTGCATCCTCACGCCAACGGGTAACCGCAATGTCTTTCCAGCGACTGTATCCGCTGCCCGAGTTCGTAATCATCGCGTAGTAACGGCCATTGGAAAGCAATTGCATTTCTGGAACTACGGTATTGGGCGTTTTAATAATACGCATCTGAACCTCGGTAGCCGTTATGCTACTTTCAGAAACATGTACCGTCGGGGAATAAAATTCAGTGGCATTGGGAATGCGTTCCTGCAATAACAACATAACCGCTTTAAACTGCGCTTCATTCTCAAATCTTTTCTGCATTGGCTGATCATGCAATAAATACGACAGGGAAAGAAACGACATTCCCTGATGATGGGCCATAAATGACCGCACGATCGCGCATGTTTGTCCGCGCGTTAACCGGACCGTCGTATAATCCACGGCTTCAAACATTCCATATTTTCCTGAAAATCCCTCGGCGTCCATGTTCATCAGATTCTCCGTTGCCTGCTCCGGACTCACCATCAGCGACATGACGGTGGCATACGGTGCAATCACCAAATCCTCTCCCAGTCCGCGCTTCAGACCCAGACCCGGAACGCCAAAGGCGCGGTACTGGTAATTGAGATTTACATCCACCAGATTATATCCGGATTCAGAAACGCCCCAGGGGACACTACGTTTCTTTCCGTACTCAATTTGTTTTTGTACCATCGATTTGTTGGTCTGATCCAACAACGTGTTATCGAAACTGGGCATCACCAGCTGCGGCATCAGGTATTCAAACATGGAACCGCTCCAGGAAACCAGTATGGGGGACGTCCCCGGATTGGTGAGTTGACGCCCCAACGCGAACCAGCTATCCTGGTCCAGTTTCCCCTGCGCGATGCCTAAGAAAATGGCCAGCCGGGATTCGGAAGCCAGCAAATCATAAAATCCATTGTCTCGACGGTGGTCTGAAACATTGTAACCGATGGCTAACAGTCGCTGTGATTTATCGTAGAGGAAATCAAATTGGAGATCGGCAAACTCATCGCATAATTTGACCAGGGTCTGTATATTTAATTGTCTCTCTTTAGCCCGCCGGCTGGTTTCTATCACTTGCTTCCGGAAAGTTTTAAGCCATGTTTTTTCCTCCGGATGCATATCTTCTTCATCAAACATATCCAGTTGCGGAAGAAGTTCCAGTTCCAGAGAAGCCAGTTCATTCAAATTCAATATGCGGGCGATCCGTTCTTCCAGAAAATTAAAACGTTCCGGAAAAATCTCCAGTGTAAGCCAGGGCGAAGATTCATACAAATCATTGGACGCATCCCGGATCTGCATGATCAATGCTTCGCTCCACCAGGCGGCTTCCGAATTTTCCTCAAATAGACCGGTAAAAGCGTTTGCTTCCCCTAAAAGATTTTCTAAATCCAACCGGAGCTGACGTACAGATTTTGGCGATTTCTCCGTTAACGTCAACAGTTTCTCTTCAAATGAACTTGTCAAATCCACGTTGCCCGTTTTTTCTTTTAGTACGGCCATCGTATCGTGCAGACCTTTAAAAACATCCGGAGAAACAATATGTTTTTCACCCAGCAGAATAAGTCCCTGTTTTAAGGTAATGAGATGTCCGGCCATATTTCCACTATCTACCGTAGAAATATAATTCGGCGGCAGCGGTTGGAGTGTCTGCGTATCATACCAGTTATAAAAGTGTCCCGCATATCTTTCCATACGCTGCAGCGTTTGCATGGTATTTGAAATGCGGATTAACAATACCTGCATGGGTATGTATCCGAAATCGAAGGCGGTCAGGTTCGCCAGCAAAGAGAGTCCGATGTTGGTTGGGGAGGTCCGGTGTGCGATCCTTTCAACCGGACTTTCCTGATAGTTATCGGGGGGCAACCAGTTGTCGCCGGCCACTACAAAGTTTTCAAAAAATGCCCAGGTTTTGCGGGAGAGTTTGTATAGAAATGTTTTTTGGGCTTCCGTTAGTCTGACAGATTTTCTTTTGTCCGACAAACTGATTTTCCAGGCGACGGCCGGCACCAGCAACCAGGATATCAGGAACGGAAGACTGACTTCCAACCCCTTGCTATGGGCGCGATACATCCAGGTAAAAACGCCAATGGCGAGTACTGGTGGAAACCACATCGAAAAATAGGCTTGTAATAAATTTTTTCTGGACCTGTTCACCAGATTCTGTGATGGATTCCATTGCAGGAGATGATGATGACTGATCAGCATGCGCCAGTTCGTGCGATAGATTGCCCCGGCATATACAAAAGCCTCGTAGGGAATGGTGATCAGAATAAATAATTGTTGTGCAAAATGCTGCAGCGCGAAACGAACCGTTAGGACCACATGGGGAAACATCTTTACATCATCGGGTTTCTGCCATACTTCCCAGAAAAAATTGATGAAAGAACTCAGCAGCAGGATAGATAAAACGGCCGTCGTCCAGAACCAGGGCGAATGAGAAAATACCCATCCAAATAAAAACATTCCAAGCAACGCGATGGGCACAAGACTCCGGCGCAGATTATCAAAAATTTTCCATTTTGATAAAGCACTTAGCGGATTTTTAAGAATTTTATGTCCGGGTCCCGGAACCCAGGGTAATAACCAGGAAGCAATTTGCCAGTCGCCACGTATCCAACGGTGACGTCTTTTCATATCCACATCATACCTCACCGGATAGGCTTCATATAATTGTACATCACTCAGCAATCCGCAACGGGCATAACTTCCTTCCAGCAGGTCATGACTCAGAATTCGGTTTTCGGGCAAGCGACCGCCCATCGCTTTTTCAAAGGCATCCACATCATAAATTCCCTTTCCGATAAATGAACCTTCTCCAAATAGATCCTGGTAAACATCTGAAATCGCGCGTGTATACGGATCGATTCCGGGTTCATTTCCATGCATCCGTGCAAACGGCGTACTATCGTTCGAAGGCAGACTGACGGCCACCCGGGGCTGCAGGATCCCGTATCCTTCCACTACCCGCTGTTTCTTTTCGCTGTATAACGGATGATTCATCGGATGGGCCATGGTACCCGTTATTTTCCATGCGGCATCCCGCGGTAGCTGGGTATCCGTATCCAGAGTGATTACATATTTCACCTGTTCATATAAAGCAGCATTCCCAACGATCAATGAAAAATTTTCCTGATTCTCGCCTCTCAGCAGGCGATTCATCTCGCCCAGTTTTCCGCGTTTTCGTTCATATCCCATCCACACTCTTTCTTTCGCGTTATATTTTCTAGGCCGATGAAAAATGAAAAAAAGTTCATTCTTCTCATTTCCATATTTCCTATTTAAATCTTCAATCCTTTTACGCGCCAGCAGTAAGAGATTGTCATCGTCCGACAGTATCTCCCTGTGCGCATCTTTGAAATCGGTCAGGAGCGCGAAATGCATATACGGTCCGCGGTTCGCGAGGAACCGCACTTCCAGATTTTCAACCAGCCCTCCCAGTTCCTCTGCGTCATTAAACATAGACGGAATGACTACAAGGGTTCTGAATTTTTCCGGAATACCTTTTGAAAAATCCATTCTCGGTAAAATCAACGGTTGAATCAGCAGGGTGCTGATCCAGTTGGTGAGTGTGATGGAAAGCTGACTACTGGCGATCAACGTAAAGATGGCCATGAAGGATAGCAACCAGGGATTTCTAAATCCTTCTTCCCATGTTCTTAAAATGAGTGCGCCTGCTATCAAAGCTGCCAGCATCATGGATGATCCGGCATATAACAACAAAGGAATTTTTTGAATGAAATGAAGGAAGCGTTCAAGGCCCGTGAATTCTACGCCTGCGGCCTGATTTAACCGCTTCGATCCTTTTCCAATCAGGTAAAAACCAAGGTGACCAGCCCGCGCATAATCGATTTGTTTATCCAATCCCTCATTGGCCATCGCCAGAGCCATGTTGGCAATCTCCGATTCTGCATGTTTGCTGGATTTGGACATTTTTTCTACGCTGTGACGGTATTCATCCCGGGTCTGAAAATCCATCAGGGGATAAATACCGGATTTTTCAGAGCGTAAAATATTTTCGACAACACTGATATTTTCAACAAAATCCCGCCAGTTGTTGCTGCTTAAAAAACGCAGACTACCAATACTATTGCTGATGGACACCTGATCGGCCGCCTGCTTCTGGTTTTCAATATGAACCAGCTCATCACTGGTCATGCCTTTTTCAGAAAGCCGTTGTTCGATCCAACTAATGGGTAACGAAAATGCCGGACCCTTTCCAACCAGCCTTCGAGTCAGTTCCGCTACAAATGAACTCTCCAACGGCGGACCATACCTTGCCATTTCTGCAATCACCAGGATCAGACTTTTCGGATCTTTATCGGCGGTCTCCGTCATTTGATCAGCCCAGTAGTCGGCCAGATTTTTATTGATTCTGTTTTTTGCAATCAGGGCCGCCAACCTGCGGAGATTCTCGATCAAGGCCAGCCGGAGCATAATCGGTATTGCCCACAACTCACCCAGTTTCAGTTCAGATACTTCCTGGTAAGCCGAAGTAAAACTATTCAGACTTTTCAAATCTACCCGCCCGTCACTATGCGCAATGAGCTCTACGGCGAGGTCGTAAACACGGGGCAGTCCGGCAGACTGACCCTTAGACAACTGCGGTAGTCCTTTGCTGTACCCTTTTGGCAAATGTTTTTTACCCGTATATAATTGTTCTTCTATTAAATAGAAATTGTCGAGCAGCCATTCGCCCGCCGGTGTAATTCTTTTATTGTCTTTGGCAGATGCCGTGAGCAGGTTATGGACTTCCAGCAAAATTTCCTCATTTTCTGCGAGTCTT
>JAYWCS010000269.1:0-10088 GCA_043780315.1 Bacteroidota bacterium
TTTCGCCAGTTATCCGGTAACTAATAGCTCCGGATAGGAAGCTTCTTGCTTTTATATACTGGTTGTTAAATTCCTTTTCTAAATCTTCAATTTTAAAGGCAATTCTATTGGAATTTTCATTTGTATGTGCATCGAGAATACTGTTAAAGACCAATTTTTCCATGCTGCAAAGGGTGGAGAAGAATATATTACCCTGTTGCAATAATTGATTTATTACTTCTGTCTTATGAACCGAAGCGGTCACCATGGCTAAATCGTGGCAGCGGTTGGCAATTAAACTTTCGAATTCGTGCATCGGTTTTTTAGTACTCGAGTCGATCAGAACCAACAAATCAAATTCCTGTCCTAAAGACGGAGGGAAGGCTGGATAAGTTCCCAGAAGGAAAATCTTTTCCGTACGCATCGATTCAGAAATAGTATAGATTATTGAGTCAATAGGGTGGGGAGTACGGAAATTGCCAAAGATGAAATCAAGATTATTCTTCGGACAGGTTATCAAATTATTCATGTAACTTATTTTAGATGTGATGGTATTTTTATCCGAGGAAGGATAACAAAGAGTCATACCGGATGGCATAAATAAAATTACTAATAAATTTAGCTAAGCCGTTGGGTTCTTTCACCCTATTTTAATATGAGATAAAAATGGAGATTTTTTACTGTCTAAGTTTTGTTTTTTCTTCGGCTTTGGGGGAAGATCGCTAAGTGGTGTTTAGCGATCTTTTAACTTGTCAGCCTTACAAACTCGTCTGTATTTTGTCTGGCGTATTCTTCGACTTGGCCAGGCTGAGCAATTATTCAACGGTTTGCATCGGCATTTTTTTAAATTTGAAAGCTGTAGCGACCGCTGTGCGGACGTCCCAGATTATAGTGTTTTAGCCATTCATTCAAGTCGTGTTGAAGCGTTTCTATATCGCCGTACATATTCTTTCGGAAAATGATGGCATAGAATTCATCCTGCATAGTTCCGTGCAGGCGTTCGCAGATGCGTTACTTTGTGGATGACGAACTTTTGTTCATGGCGTTGCTAGACACCGTACAACGGCAGCAGAAATGAAAATGGCTTTTTTACAGAGTTCATTGCCGACAAGCCTTTAACCGTGGCCATCGAAAAAACGGCCTTGGTCGACTGGTATACGATCATTTAGAAACAAAGCCAAACAGATTAATACCAAGAATATACACAGAGCTTTCGGTTGTGTTTACACGGAGACCAATTTGGTAAAACTCTCTGGTCTTTCCATCAGCATATTTTATGGTTTGAAACCCATTTCCGATAGTAGGATTAGAAACCGTTTTATTTTCACTGTTTTTACCATCCAGGAACCATAATTTACAGGCAGACATTATTTTGCAGAATGACATGGCGCAACGCTTGCATGTCGCTATGTTTTGGTTCCGTTTGGCTTAATATATACTCTTTGATTTGTTCTTTTATGTTCACATAATATAGTGTTGATAATATCTTCCCTTCATAAATCAATTTTAAGAAATAAGGGATATCGTCCCATTAATATTCTCCTCCTGCACCGGCGCCACCACCTGAGCCGCCGCCAAACTTAAATTCTTTGGCCGGAGCGGGAACGGTAGAAGTTCCCGCAAAAGTTTCTGCGATTACCAAGGACTCGATGTGGAGATTCGCCAATTCATGGTTGTCACCCGATTCAGCGGAAGTGAACCCCAGTCTCGGTATTTTAAGATAACGGATGAGACCATACGCGAGTGCAATCAGGATCAGGCCGCCAAGTACCATTGCCCATTCCAGGGTTAGCAGCTGGTGATATCGCCTGATGGTGAATACCAAAACCGCAACCAGCGCGAGGCCCTCCCATAAAAAGAGCACATCTTTCTTACGGATTCCCCAATAGATATACAAAAATGGAATGACCAGCGTCCATGTCCAGAATAGCCAACCCATAGATATAACCGTTGAATGCCAGGAAGTACCGAACGCAGCCGTGCCTGGCTCAAGGAGAATAAAATAATTTCCTGCCAGGTAAAAACCGGCTATGGAAGCCCCCCGGATGGTCATCAACACTTCGCGGTAAAACCTGCAGGCCCTGTTGCCGTAAAATTTCGTACTAAGAAGAAAACATCCTAAAGAAAAAGCCATCAGGACGAACGGAATCAGTATTTGAATGGATTTGAAACTGTCTGCGATGATGTTTATGAAAACTCCAAGTATTGCCATGTATGCGATGAGCGGCATAATTCGGTTGGCAAATCTCAAAGTAAAAAAAAGGCTTATGATGAACAGGACTAAACAATTTGAAGAACCGGTCATATTTTCGAAATTCAAAAAAATGCCGGCGTACAGCATGGCAGCCGAAATCCATTGCAGTGCCCCGTCAACGCCCGATCTGAAATGCCTTCTGTATACGATATATTCAAGTGTTCCATAAGAAGCAAGGCTGAAGAAAATCAGCAAACCAATGAACGAATCCGCACGCCCCAGAAGTAGTCCGAATAGTCCAAGACTGAATACCGAAATCACCACCGTCAACAGGAAGAGTCCGATACAGATAAAACCGTTGGGCGTATATAGGTCAACCGGATGGCCAACCCGGATTTTTGTATTTTCTCCCGGAAGGATGCAACCTGCAGTAAATGCCTGTTCCGCTTGGTCACGGATGAATAAATTATCCAGACTTCTGCGGTTATACGCGATCATTTGTTTTCATTTTGCGGTTGACGACGATGAGTAAGCGTACGAGCCCAATGGCAGAAAAAATAAAATATAACAATCCCAGGTAAATTCCCGATTCAGAGAGCCTCATATGGTCAAGGATTTGGATCACCACCCAACTCAGGCCCAAATAGGTGTAAAGCAATGCAAGCAGCAAAAAGTAGAAGGATTTCATTTTCATGGCCCCGAGATAAACGAAAAATGTAATCGCCAGCAGGAGCAGGAACCACATCAAATAAAACTGTTCATGCGTAAACAATCCGGCCAGGGTGGCAATAAAAATAATATGGGTACCGAAGTTCCGGTAAGTGAATTCGAAATGTTTTTTAATATTATTTTTTTCACTCATCGCGGCAGTGAGCAGCAACAGCATTCCGACAGCGATCCCCGCGTAGATGGTTTTTGATTGCTCAAAATAATTTCCGGTCAGCATCCGCATCGGTGCAATGCTTAAACCTATCCATGCCGCCAGGTTCGTGATCGCCAGGCTGAGTATTCCAATATGGTCAAAAGAGTAGGCGCTGAAAAACAGGATAACCATTGGGATGAATGTGGCCAGTCCGTAATGTTCACCAAATACCGAATAGGCATATTGCAGGTATCCGAAAAAAGTTAGCATGGTCAAACAGGCCAAGAGCAGGATATAATCGAAGAATGAATTCAGAGACTGTACTTTTCCCAAAGAGAAGGGTGCGGCCTTCCGCCGACAATAATAGAAACATCCGATACTAACCAGAGCGATAAAAGCAAGGATCGCCTGATGACCGATCGTTTCAATATTTTTATAGACAAGGATACCCAATCCACCACTTAGCAGCGTAACGCCCAGGTAAAGCAGGGTCTTCAATTCCCAGTGCAATGAAAATAGCCGGGCTTTCTCCAGTGATTCTACTTTCATCAAAGAATCATCCGAAATGAATCCATCCTCGTGAAGCTGCTGGAATGTTTTAAGGTTCATGGATTTGAAAGATAGTGATCTTGCATGAGCAATTCGGGCTTCTGCATTCTTATCAAAATCATTCACTCAATTGCAAACCTGTCATATCTATTTTACCAATTTTCATCTTTGACAATATTGCCGTTCACGAGTTTTAGAAAAATTTAGCGTAGAACTCGCCGCCGCTTACTGATTTCATAACAACGGCTGAATCAGTTTGCATGTATAAAACACCATTGAAGGTTCCCTTAACATAGGTGTACGTAGCCTCTGTAATGGTGCAGGAAAAAGTTTCGGTTTGTACTCCGTAATTATAAGAGGAATTCCAAATCGATGAAGGTGCGGAACTTCCAAGAGGAGAAACAAAAGAAAGACTATTTTCTGTGGTACCATTTAATGCCGACACGGAATAGGTCGAACCAGCGGTAAAATTATCCTGGTCAGACCAAAGTTGAATGGCCGCCTCATCCCCTGCGGTCGCCCCAACCATGCTCAGACTATAGATACCAGATCCTAAATTGGATTTGGAAGCAATAACGGTGGTATTGAACGTTTTTGCAGTCTCATCCTAGCTACCCTTGAAATAGTAACCGGTGCTGGAATTGGAAGAGTTCTTACACGCGAATGTCAGCTGGGTAAGAGTAAATAGGACAGCTGTCTTGATAACTTCATCGGATATCGCGATATTTAGAGCAAACCCACAACTCATGAAAGGAATTTGGATACTCTGTCTGGTATTTTGCAGCGTTCATTTAAAAGGGCAGCCAGCAGCTAATACAGATACGGGTAAAGTCGGCCATCTGAAGCGGGACAGTACGATAACCGTGGAAATAGAATCAGAATTTCCAGGCGGAGCCGCTGGATGGAATAGGTACTTAAGTAATACATTGGTATACCCTTCCAAGGCCGTGAGGAAAAAAATTCAAGGTCAGGTAGTTGCGCGGTTCATCGTGCAAGTCGATGGATCCCTCCGCGATATCGAAATCATCAGTGGTCCGAAAGAACTTTGGCCCGCTGTTATGGACGCACTGAATCAAAGTCCCAGATGGCGCGCGGCATTTCAGAATGGTAAAAAAGTAAAGTCTTATAAGAGTCAGCCTTTTAATTTCAAACTGGAAAAACAATAAAACGTTTTATGAAAAAAGTACCGCTATCGCTTTTACGGTTACGGAATTTATAAATGAAATTATGAAAGGCGTTCAGATAAATGTATTTCAAATCTCTGTATGTATTATTCAACCAATCCCTATTTCTCCATCGCGGGAGTTTGGGCGTGCCCGGTAAGAACGTGCGGATTGGCCCCTACTTCAAGCACGGTACCGAGCCCCGCATAGAGATATCGGTCGCCGAAAGCCTGCTTCAAGGCGACGAAAGTGGGTTCACCCGTGCAGTGGCCAGGCGCGATCCAGTCTACCTTCCAGGTGTCTTTAAGTGAAGTCGTGACCTTCGCGATCGTTGAGTCCGGTGCCACCACGAGGTGAAAGCCGCCCGCGATGAAATGGATGTGCGCATTTATTTTGGCGGCCTCCGTGACAATGCCGCCAATGCCCGGATGCGAGCATCCCACGATTAACACAATGCCGTCCGGCGTGTTGATAGCCAGCGACAACTCCTTTAACTCCTTGGTTCCATTCGCATCAGAAACCAGTGCGATGAGCGTCATACCTGGCGCTACTTCGGATGTCTGATCGATCAGTTCCAAATTTGCCTCAGGCCTGGCATTGCCTAAGGTTATCACGGCCGGTGGGTTGCCATCGAAGTAGCGCATTTCCGGCTTTAGTGTATCGACCTTTCGGAAGAAAGTGCCCGGGATCGAAGAACCGAATACGCCGCCCCCACCGTCCTTCGGCGCATAAATTTTCACTTTGGGATTCACCTTCAATAAATACGTTAGGCCTCCCATGTGATCGCCATGGCGATGGGAGACAATAACAAAATCGAGTCTCGTCAGATCGACGCCCGTCGCTTTGATGTTTTGCGCGAAATAATCCGGGTTGTCGCCGGTATCAAACAGAATGCGCTTTCGGTTTATTTCGACGAGCGCGGCGAATCCCCAGTCCTTTTTCATTCCCGAATTTTTGCCGAATGCATCATATAAGAAAGTAATCCTGGACGTCGCAGGTGATGCGGCAGACATAGGTGTAGTCGATAATGTGCTGGCGTGATTGCTCATCGACGGCGGAAACAGCGGTGCCACAATCAATGCGACCAAGACGCTTAACAGGGTATGCGCGTGTAAGGGGTTCATGTTATGTGTTTATAGTCGTCCTCCTACTACAGCTAATTGAAAGAATGCCTGAATTCCATCGGCGAAAGGCGGGTCTTGGTCTTAAATAATTTACTAAAGGATTGCAAGTGCTCAAATCCGAGCTCGTAGGCGATCTCACTGACGGAAAGGTTGGTTGTGGAAAGTTTCTCTTTAGCCAATTCGATTAATTTGTTGTGCAAATGCTGCTGCGTATTCTGACCGGTCAGGGATTTCAGTAATCCGCTCAAATAACCCGGAGAGATATTTAAGTTTTCGGCGATGAATGTAACGCTCGGCAGACCTTTTTGCGCAAGTGCGCCGCTTTCAAAGTAGCCAGAAAGTAAGTCTTCTAATTTAGTCAGTATTTCGTGGCTGGCTATCTTACGGGTGATGAACTGACGCTGGTAAAATCTTTCCGAATAAGTCAGCAATAGTTCGAGTTGGGCAATGATCACGCTTTGGCTGAAACGGTCGATATTGGCATTGTATTCCTGCTCAATATTTTGAGTGATGCTGGTAAGCATCGCTTCTTCCTTATCCGATAAGTAAAGCGCTTCGTTGACCGAGTAATGGAAGAACTCATATTGCCTGATGGTTTTAGCAAGCTGTGTGTTCCATAAAAAATCAGGGTGGATCAGAATCATCCAGCCTTTGGGACGATGCATCACGCCGCCCTTTTCAATCTCTATTCCAAATACCTGGCCGGGAGACATAAAGAACAATACTCCTTCGTCAAAATCACTGGCCTGTTGCCCGTATTTGAATTTAACGTTCTTCATTCTTTTCATCGCGATCGAATAAAAATCAAACACTATACTGAATGGGCCGTCGACCAATGGCCTGTTCAGGTCTTCCATGTTGACCAGACTGATCAGCGGGTGAGCCGGGTTAGGCAATCGCGCGGCCCGGTGGTATTCGGTGATCGTATGAAAATGAAAAAGTTGTTTACTATTCATGCTGCAATAGGTTCTACCGGGTGTAAATTCCTTTGTTAATATCTTCAAGCAAAGTGGAATGCGTAGGCTGCCATTTTAAATGTTCCTGTGTCCACTTGCTGGATGTAGGGCAATCAATAGCTGCCATGTGCGAGAACCAGCCAAAATGTTCAGCGGCTGATTCCGGCGCTATCGAAGCTACCGGTAAATGCAATTGCTTGCCGATGGCTTCAGCTATCGTTTTAACGGTTATAGCTTCTTCGGCACAACCGTGATAACGGAGTGCGGGTTCGACGTTCTCTAAAGCCAGCCTGTACAAATGAGCCGCATCCAGGCGGTGTACAGCGTTCCAGCGATTCTGTCCTTCGCCGATATAAGCCGATACGCCTTTTTCTTTTGCGATGTTGACCAGTATAGTTATAAATCCGTGTTTATCCTCCTCGCCATGTACCGATGGTGATAACCGAATGGCTGACGCACCAACAGCATCACCTGTTTGTTCGGAAGAGCGCGGCCAAGCAGGATTGATCGGCGGGGTGATATCTTCTGTTGCCAGCTTCCCCGGACTAACCAGTGCTGAGCCGGAAGTGACAATAAAGGGTCGGTCAGATCCAGCCAGTACTTCGCCAATAGTTTCAATAGCAATTTTATCTATCTGGCAAACTTCGGGAAAACGGGTAAAATCATGGATGAACCCGGCATGGATCACACCGTCTGATTGGGCGGCACCGCTACGGAGGCTATCGAGATCTTCCAAATTCCCCAGTTGAACTTCTGCACCGGCATCGATCAGCTTTTGGGCCGATGCATCTGAACGGGCCAGTCCCAATACCTTGTGGCCAGCACTTAATAATTCCTGCACAATGGCAGTCCCGATAAAGCCTGTAGCACCTGTGACGAATACGCGCATGATTGTTTTACTTTTGTTGGTGCAAAGATCCGCTGCTTTGGTTCTCCGGATTTATCCAAATCTGCGATTAGTTTAGCCAAAAACACTATTTATTTACCTTCGCATCCAGTCATTTGGGCGAACTAAAAGTTCGCTGCACCTCTATACCGGATCCACAGCTGCTGATTAATACCATTGTTCACAAAGAAAGTAAAGACAGTTCAGCCATCGGGAACTCGTCCAACTAAAGAAAAATATCGCTATATCGCATAAATATTCGCGACAATATTTGAGGCATTGTTTGCCGTTTTCATTTCATTTTCGATCAAATCAAACGAACCTTTTGGTCGCGATATTTCAAATTTACCATCCTTTAGATAATGCAGTTGATCGCAAGTGTCTTCAAGAGATGAAAAAATATGAGATGACATAAGAATAATTTTACCCAACGATTTAAGCTTTAACAACACGTCGTTAATTATCATATTTCCAGCAATATCTACTCCATTAAATGGTTCGTCCAACAGAAATACTTCATTCCTTTGGAGGAGCAAACCGGTTAGGGCCAGCTTCTTCTTCATCCCGGTGGAATAGGTTTCAGCGTATTGTTTTAGTGGCAGATCGAAGAGATTAAAATCACTAATGTTTCCAATTTTAATATTCCTTGCGTTGCAAAGCAGTTGCAAATACTCATGCCCTGTCATGAAAGAAAAGAAAAAAGGATCTGTTGGCAAAAACCCGGTTTGATTTTTCAAGATACCATGTTCATATATTACCTCGCCCCCGGAATCTTCGAGTCCGCCGATACACCGAAATAAAGTCGTTTTGCCAGAACCGTTTTTACCCACCACACCGTGAATGTCTCCTTTACCAATCATCAGATTGACTCCCTCAAGCACTTTGTGATCACCATAATTTTTAAAAATATTTTTTAGCGTCAACATTTCAGAAATGGTTTTAAACGATTTACGGCTTGCAAGAATAAATTTGGAATAATAAGCAGCAGGAAGGGAGGAATAAATATGGCCAGGTACATTTGAAAACTTTGTGATAATGTATTCTCCATAGGGAAGTTGGCATAGGTCGCAGACACGCTCAGTAGTATATATAGCATTCCGATTATTAGAACCAGAGCGACTTCCCAGAGCCCGGATGGATTGAAAAAAATGATCGGAATAAGCGATGGCAGACTCAATAAAAACCCATAACGCAATCCAATTTTAATTTTGGCTAAAACGAATTCTTTAGCAGAATACGCATGAATCCAAACATAAAAGATCGGATCGGGCGGGGAGTAATACGTCAGGCAAATTAGAAAAATACACAGCAAACAAAATAGCTCCAAGCTAAAATTGTGATAATAGATCCCGATATAAGATATTATATAAACAGCAATCACAAAAGGCAAGCTTCGCCGAAAACCGATTGTAAATTCAAAAGGTTTCTTAGAAAAAGGAGATGGAATTTGAAAGCTGGTACGCCACACTTTGTTATAAAATGGAAATGAGGTGCCGATCGCCAATGTAGTCAGGGCGATCAAATAATGATTCTTGTACATCAGAAAAATGCAAAATGGTAACACGTTTAAAACATGTTCGACGAGCCGGAGTTTTAAATATTCTATACGGAGGTAACTTGATTTTAAGAAATCAATTCGCTGGATATTACTAAGCTGCATGATGAAAAATAATGCAAGAAAGGGATATATATACGGAGCATTTTTTAGTCGCTGAAAGATCAAAAAAGAGCATGCGATAAAAACAATCAGATATAACGCGATACCGACATAAGGATTGAGACCAAGATTAATAAATTCTCTTTTTTTCCTCTGGAACTGTAGAATAAAAAAATACTTCAATTACCGCAATTATTTGTAAACAATGAACGCCAGAAGGCAAGCCATAAATTACGCTTTTACATAATCCCAGAAAAAATTAATTCATGACCGGGCACATTCTCTTTCCAGGCTTGTTTTTAATTGATATATTCAACTGGCTGTGAAGTTTGTAAAATCTAAAGTTTTCAGGCCTTTTATTTTTGTATCTATTTTTCAAAACGGTCTGATGAAAATAAATCCGGTTTTCGTTCATTTCTTACTGTTTTCACTAGCGTCTCGTTTAAACTACCAGATTTTCAGAAAGTTTTGTTTTTGGATATTTCAAACCGTCACGCACCTAAATTCCCCTGAAACACAAGCACATCAAAACTTTCAAAGAACAACTTTTGATCTTAACGAGACACTAATGATCGAATCTTATAAATCCTGATCGGGAAAAATCTGTCCTCGCTCTTTAAAATTTGATAAAACGTTTTCGTAATCCTCCTAAGACAAGGGATTTAGTTTTATAGGATTAGGCATTACAAGCCCAAATGGTTTTTAATACTGGATAAGG
>JAYWCS010000270.1:0-5746 GCA_043780315.1 Bacteroidota bacterium
CATTAAAATCCAGCTGCTAAACCACTTCATCTTTTCTGCGTTTATTTTGTTTCTATTTTTTCTATTCGCCCATCGAGCAGGTGAATGATCCGTTTTCCATATCCGGCATTTTTTTCAGAATGCGTAACCTGGAGAATAGTTACCCTATCCGTTTCATTGAGTTTCTGAAAGAGCTCCATAATTTCTTGCCCCTGTCTGGAGTTTAGGTTACCCGTTGGTTCATCGGCCAGAAGGAGTTTCGGTTTGGCCACCAGCGCGCGCGCAATGCCCACGAGCTGTTGCTGACCGCCGGATAGCTGGGCGGGGAATAAATCTTTTTTCCCAACCATCTGGAAACGATCCAGCACGTCGGCCACTATGGCTTTTCGTTCTGAATTTTTAACATCCTGATAAATCAGGGGTGTTTCAATATTTTCAAATACCGTAAGTTCATCAATGAGATGATAGGCCTGAAATACAAATCCGATATGTGTTTTATAAAGATTCGCACGTTGCTTTTCTTTGAGTTTAAACACTTCCTGTCCCAGAAAATCATAGTCTCCTTCCGAAGGCGTGTCGAGCATGCCAACGATATTGAGTAAGGTCGATTTACCCGAACCCGAAGGTCCCATGATCGAAATAAATTCTCCTTCTGCGATGTCAACGTTGATATCTTTCAGAATAAAATTCCGGATATTCCCCATATTCACCCACTTCGATATATGTTCTAGTTTTATCATATTTATTTTTTAAAATTCAATCAGGCACTACTCAGCTCGCAGGCTCTTCACCGGATTCGAAATCGCCGCTTTGATCGCCTGAAAACTAACCGTCAGCAACGCGATGAGACTGGCAGCTACTGCGGCAACCGCAAATATCCACCACGCAATGGGTATGCGGTACGCAAAATCCTGCAACCATTTATGCATCGAAAACCAGGCAATCGGTGAGGCAATAATGACGGCCACACCCACGAGTTTTAAGAATTCTTTCGACAATAGATGCACAATGTTCGGTACAGTCGCACCCAGCACTTTGCGGATGCCGATTTCCCTTGTTCGCTGCATGGTGCTGTACGATGCAAGTCCCAGCAAGCCCAGACAGGATATGATGATCGCCAAAATCGCAAAATTCAAAAAAAGTTTTCCAAACCGCTGTTCCGACTTGTACTGCTCGTTAAAAAATTCATCCAGAAAAAGATAGCTGAATGGCCTGGCCGGAATGAGGGTGTTCCATTTATTTTCAATTGTCCGGATCGTCGCTGGGAGATGTTCAGCAGACACTTTGATTGTGACCAGGGAGCAGCCATCGGGTTCGATGCGCATCGAAAGTGGTTTGATTTCTTCCTGTAAAGATTTGAAATGAAAGTCTTTTGTCACGCCGATAATTTTTCCGGTTCTTCCCCACTGGTTAAAGTCACGACCTACGGCATCCTGCGGCGACCGATAGCCAAACATTTTCACAGCGGCCTCATTGAGAATCATCGCATGGGTGGTATCCGTCATAAAATCGCGGGAGAACATCCGCCCTGCCGACATTTTGATATTGAATTGTTTCAGGTAATCGAAATCAACAAAATACAAATCGAGATTGGCGACCTGCATTTCACCCTTTACATTTTGAATCTTAGAATACGCTCCCGGATTACCACCCCCCGGCACACTGGACGACATCGACACAGATTTCACATCCGGCATTTCGGAGATCGCCTGCATGAACGCTTTTTTTGCGGGATCGCCGTTTGTATTAATCACCATCATCTGGTCTTTGGAAAATCCAAGATCCTGATTACGCATGAAACTCATTTGCAGGTAAACGATAATCGTCGAAATGATGAGCGCGATGGAAATCGTAAACTGGGCAACCACCAGCGATTTTCTAAGCAGAATCCCCTTGGCGCCGGTGGTAAATCTTCCTTTCAATACAATTACAGGTTTAAAGGAAGATAATACGAGTGCAGGATACAGGCCCGCGAGCAGTCCGATGAATGTACTGGCAAGAAATAGAACGAATATAAATTGTGCATTTTCAAAAATACCGCGACTTAGTGTTTTGCCGGCCAGCAGATTGAAAGAGGGTAATAACAAGGCAGCGGTCCCCACGGTGAGCACAAAGGCGATCAGACACACAATAACGGATTCACCAATAAACTGGGCAGTGAGCTGTTGTCTTCCTGCACCGACTACTTTGCGTATGCCCACTTCCCTGGCTCTTTCGGCAGATCGGGCCGTGGTGAGATTAATAAAATTAAAACAGGCAATCAGTAATATAAAAACGGCCACGATGGAAAAAATATATACATTATTGATGTTGCCTGAATCGCTATCATTCCGGGAAGAATGCAGATAGGCTTCCGGAAATTTTTCCAGCATCAGGGTTGGAAACATCTTCATTTCCTTCATCTCCGTACCATTCATTTTTTCTAAAAACGCCGGTAATTTTTTTTCCACGGCCGATGCATTGGTTCCCGGTTTGAGCAGCACATACGTTCGGTTCCCGTAATTGCCCCAGCTATCATCGATTCCCTGATTCAGTTTGCGCGAAATGGTATTCAACGAAACGATCAGGTCGGCTTTGATCATCGAATTTTCCGGCATATCCTTCATCACACCGGTAATCTTTGCAGTAAAGCCATCGCCGGTCAGTAATACCGTCTGACCGATCGGATCGGCATTTCCGAAATATTTTTTTACAGCCGATTCGGAGAATACAACATTAAAGGGCTCATTCAGTACCGTATGGGGATTGCCCTTGATCAGCTTAAAATCGAACACATCGAAAAAAGAGGAATCTGCAAAAAGCGAATGTGTTTCCTGGAATTTGATATTGCCTTTTCTGACCAGCAATTCATCGCCAGTGGTCCGAACCGTCGCCTCTACTTCGGGGAAACCAGCCATCAGATGCGGCCCTACGGCCCAGGAAGGTCCGCCCGGCTTCATCGTTTCGGTAGGTGTTTTGATATCACAGATGATCCGGTAAATACGATTACCCTTCGCGTGAAATTTATCGTAACTCATTTCAAATCGTACATACAGAAAAATTAGAAAGCAGGCCGTCATGCCCACCGTGAGCCCGAGAATGTTAATCAGGGAGTACACGCGGTGGCGCCAGAGATTTCTGAAGGCGATTTTGAAATAATTTCTCAGCATGAGACGAGGTTTAAATATCTAAGTAATTGACTATTTAGGAAATCACCGTATCCTTCATACAAGTGCGGCTATGAAAATTCCTCACACTAAAATATTTTCTGTAACGGTTTGTCCGTCGAGCATCCGGATGATGCGGTGACTGTACCGCGCATCATGTTCCGAATGGGTCACCATAATAATCGTCGTTCCTTGTTCATTGAGATCCGTTAGCAGTTCCATCACTTCATTTCCGTTCGTTGAATCGAGGTTTCCCGTCGGTTCATCCGCTAAAATCAGCTTCGGTTTATTAACCACGGCACGTGCTACGGCAACACGTTGTTGCTGTCCGCCCGATAACTGCTGCGGATAGTGATTGCGCCGATGCATGATCTGCATTTTATCCAGCATTTCTTCCACGCGCTTCTTTCTTTCGTCGGCTTTCACACCGAGATATATTAATGGCAGTTCCACATTTTCGAATACCGTGAGTTCATCGATCAGATTAAAACTCTGGAAAACAAAACCGATATTCCTTTTCCGCAGATCCGCTCTTTTGCGTTCATTGAAACCGGCTACTTCGATACCATTGAAAAGAAAACTTCCGTTATCCGGATCATCGAGCAGACCCAGGATATTGAGTAAGGTCGACTTGCCACAGCCGGAGGGTCCCATGACTGCCACAAATTCTCCGTCATTTACCTGAAAGGAAAGTTTGTTGAGGGCAATTGTTTCAACTTCTTCAGTGCGGTAGATCTTTTCCAGATCGTGAATTTTTATCATTGTTTTTATTTTATACTGTGTAAGCGAATTATTTTTTCAGAATGAGCTCCTGCATGGTTCCGTAATTTTCGTAACTACTCGTCACCACTTTGTCGCCGGGTTTTAATCCGGATAATACTTCATAGAATTCCGGATTCTGGTTGCCCAGCTGAATATCGGTGCGGTAAGCCATCTTACCATCATCGCTTACCCTGAAAATCCAGTTGCCACCAGTTTGCTGATAGAAACCGCCGCGGGGTACCAGAACCGATTGTCTTTCTTCACTCAGGGCCAGTAAGATCTGGAGCGTCTGACCGCGGCGGATGCCTTTCGGTACGGGCCCGGCAAACTGCATGTCCACCGAAAAATGGCCTCCCGTCACCTGCGTGTAGACTTTGAATATTTTTAGGTTGTAATTGCTGTCGGCAAAGCTGAACCGGCCTTTGAGACCATTATAAATTCTGGAAATATAATGTTCATCCACATCCACTCGTACTTTAAAACCCGTCAGCACGTCGATCTGCCCGAGACGGGTTCCTGCTACCCTGGATTGCCCGACCTCGGCATCGAGCGAGGTTAATTGTCCGTCAACCGGTGAGCGCACGATCAGGTCACCCACTTTTTTGCTCAGAATCGTGAGGGTTTTTTGAGCGCCCTGATAGGATTGTCTATCCTGATCGGCCTGCTCATGAACAGAAAGCGAATCCTGTTTGAGGATCTGCTGGGTGAGTTGTTTTTTCTGCAGGTAATAGGTATAATTATTTTCTGCCTGTTTGAATTCCTGTGAACCGATGGCTTTTTGAGCGTATAATTTTTTATCGAGCGTATAAATTCTTTCTGCTTCTTTGAAGAAGCTTTCAACATCTGCCATATTGGTCAGTTTGCTGACCGTGTTTTGCTGGGCCGTTACACTCGAGAGCCGCATATTGGAAAGCAGCGTATAAACGGAAGTTTGCTGATTGGCCAGACTGAGTTCCAGATCTGTATTGGAAAGCCGGAGAATGGGTTGACCCTTCTTCATGACGGCCCCGTCTTCCACAAATTTTTCTTCTACCCGTCCGCCTTCAATGGCATCCAGATAAATACTACTGATCGGCAGCACGACGCCGTTCACGGGGATGGTTTCCTGAAAAGCCCCTTTGGTGACCGTGGAGATCGTGATCCGGTCCATATCCACATTCAGGCGGGATTTACCGGAGGTAAAATAATAACTTCCGAAAGCCAGCAGCACCAGCGCGGTAATGCCGCCGACGGTGAGGATTTTTTTGGTTGTGAACCTTTTCTTCTTGATTACCCTGTCTACCATGGAATGAAATGTTTTTTATAAAACATCCGGTATAAAAATACCCGGTGATATATTATAGCTGAAACTAAGAAAATACAGAAGGGTTAATGCAACGACGTGCCAGAACCTAATGAACGTGATTTACAACTAATTATAAATCGGAAACGACCCCTGCCGGTCGTTTCTGATACAGGGACTGTACGCTTTTGATACAGGCGCCCCGGACCGGATTCCATTTAAAAAATTAATTGTCACCATGTTAGATAAGAGTAAACTTGTGGCACTGTTTTGTTGCATCTTCGTAATAATATCTTTTTTGAAATGGTTTTAAAAAACGCACGTATTTTAGTTATTGATGACGATGTCGACATTCTCACGGCCGTTCGCCTGCTCCTGAAAACAGAAGCGGCCGAAGTGCTTACTGAAAAAAATCCCGAAAACATCCGGTCTATTTTATATAAAAATCATTTCGATCTGATTCTGCTGGATATGAATTTCAACAGTGCCATCAACACCGGCAACGAAGGCCTGTATTGGTTGCGTAAGATACGGGAATGGGATGCAGCCGCTTCGGTTGTGATGATTACAGCATATG
>JAYWCS010000271.1:0-13219 GCA_043780315.1 Bacteroidota bacterium
TCCGGTTGTTGAGAAATCCCAGATCGGTACCGATTTCGAATGACCTCGAATGCTGCGGCGCAATTTTCAGAGAGGGCAGAGCATTCGGCACGGCTAGACCGGTCTGAAATCCGCCAAGCGTTTTTTGCATATAGTTAAAAATGGTCTGATAAGGTACATAGCCATTGGCACTGCTGGCTTCACCGATACGAATCTTACCGAAACTCAACCAGCTAGAAGCCCGCTGCATTTTAAATGCGTCGGTAAACACGAAACTTAGGGTTGCGGAAGGATAGAAAAATGACCAGTTATCGGAAGGAAGTGTGGATGACCAGTCATTTCGGCCGCTGGCTTCCAGATATAGAAACTTTTTGTAACTGATATTCAAAATTCCCAATATCGAATTGATTTTTGTTTCAGATCTGTTTTCTGCCGGCCGGGGATATGAGTTTGTTGCGCCGGCATAATTGGCCAGATTATAACTGAACGGATAATTGAAAGGACCCGGATTGCTTGCAGCTAAATCATACAGATTATTATAGTATGAACTGATGCCACCACTCAGACTGGCATCAAAATCTTTAAATATATCTGTCTTATGGGCAGTTATCAACGCGTCCATATTAACAGTGGTAACCGTTGCCAGATCATTGGAATATTTACCTTTAATTCCTGCCGCATCGGTTGGTTTAACTTTTACTTCAAACTGATTGGTATAATAGTTCGCTCCGATATGAGCGGTCGCGTTCAGCCAGGGAAGGATATCGGCTATCAATTTGACCGATCCGAGAATCTGATTCTGGGTAAAAGTGGTGTTGTTATTGTACTGATTCCACCAGTAACTTCCCACCCCACCGGATGGATACGGGCTATTATTCGCCGTGTTGGTATTCTGCGAGCCGTCGGCGTTGTATGTTTGGCTTCTTTCCAACGGCTTATAATCTACTGGAAGGTGATATTGGGTGATGTAGGAAACCTGCTGGATGTCCGGATTTAAACGCACCAGGTTATTGTAACTCACATTGGCTTCAACCTTTAATTTTTTACTGATATTAATGTTTGATCCAATGTTAAAGGTATTTTGTTTGATATTGCTGTTATAGACAATCGCACTGTTGTCCATTCTCGTATAGGACACCCGGAGTGAACCCACATCACCACCGCCGGAAAACGATACGTTGTTGGTCATCGTGCTGCCGGTTCTGAAAAAACTCTTGTAGATATTCGTGTTTGCCGTATTCGGACGGGTTACTCCATCCCACCATACAAGGGGTTGACCCGCAATCTTCGTTCCCCAGGAAGCTCCGTCGCCAGGAAAACCGATATAATTATAAAATGCGGTACCGCCTGGTATATTTCCATAATCGGGTCCATACTGATCATTCTCTGTGAACTGGCGATCGTTACCACTACCATCTTTTAAAAATGCCGGATTGGCTGAATACAGCGTGTTGGTCATACCGCTACCGTACTCATTTTGCATCTTTACAAAGCGATACGGATCGTTGGCACGGGCGGACAAATTGTAGTCGATTCCCAGGCCCCGCCGTTTATTTCCTTTTTTCGTAACAATCAGCAGGACACCGTTTGCGCCCCGGGCACCATACAGTGCAGCAGCAGTAGGTCCCTTGAGAAGATTGTACGTTTCTACATCCTCGGGATTGATGGTGTTCAGAAAAGAACCATAGTCCGTTTGATTGGATGACACATCTGTTTGTCCGGCGGTTAATAAATTAGTAGTTGACTGATTTTTTCCATTGGGTAACATTGGTTCGTTGTCGACCATCACCCCATCGACTACGACAAGTGGCTGGTTGTTACCAAACAGATTGTTATTACCGCGAATAACGATACGGCTGGAACTTCCTTCCACGCCATTGGGAATGGTAATATTTAAGCCGGCTACTTTTCCCAATAAACCCTGGGAAATATTTGGAGCATCTGCTTTGAGCACTTCATCGCCTGATACTTTCTGGGCAGAATACCCGATGGATCTGGATTCTCTTTTAATACCGAGACTGGTAACAACGACTTCATCCAGTGAATTATTCCCTTTCGCCATAACGACATTTACCTGCGATGAATTACTCACCGCAACTTTAGAAATGTTATACCCCACAATGGAGAAAACTAAAATGTCATTGTCTTTAGCCTCAATGCTGAACTGACCTTTACCATCGGTCATGGTTCCTGTTGTCGTGCCTTGAATGACAACGGTAACTCCCGATAATAATTCTCCCTCGGCGGAAGCGACAGTACCCGTTATCAATTTGGCTACCGTTTCGGGCAGGTGGTTTGGGCTGGTAATACCGGCAAAAGCATCGGTTACAGTGCATCCGAAACCAATGGCAGCAGCCAGTGTGATTTTTAAATAAAGTTTTAGCAGTTGGCGGACCTTTGAGTTTTGGTTCATAAATTATAGCAGTTTATAGAGGAAAGAATTAACATGACACACATATATATAGAAAAATTTTTATCCTGGCATGGGTCTGATTTTTCGGCAAACTAAGAAATAGAATATTTTTTTTCTTCCGGATCCATCAGTATTTTTTTACTGATTACCACTTTATTGAAATGTTCCATTACCAACGAGGCTGCTCCGATAATCTCTGCCTGTTCCCCGATCGTGGATATTTCCAGACGGGTACTTTCAGACAGGCGCGGAATACAATGTTCATTAAGTGCTTGTTGAATCGGCGCCTTCCATACTTTGCCAGCAACCGAGCCCCTGCCGCTTAAAATAATCACCGAGGGATTTAGCAGATGGATTAAAATCGCCACCCCTCTTCCAATATGATATCCCACTTCTGATAACAATTCCACGGAAAACTTATCTCCTTTCAATGCGGCCTGAAAAATGGACTCACAGCCAACCTGCGGATGTTCAATACTGATGTTATGCAGGATGGAGGGATGGCCCGACTTCAAACCTTCGATCGCTTTTTCTACCATCACCAGCATCGATGCTTCCGTTTCCAGACATCCGCTTTTACCACAACTGCACAACTTATTATTGTTGAAGAGCGGAATATGACTAAACTCACCGGCAAAACCATTATCACCGCGGAAAAGATCTCCTTTCAACACCATTCCCAATCCGACCCCCCAACTCGAATTAATCACCATCGCATTCTGAACACCTACTGCCGATCCAAACTTGAGTTCCGCAAGGGCAATCACACCCGAATCATTGTCTATGAAAACAGGCACGTTAATCTGCTCAGAAATATAGCTCGCAATTCCTTTTTCAGCATTCCGAAAGAAAGTATAATTGATGCCCTTCTCTGCGTCCACAAATCCCGGCATACCAATACCCACGCCGGCAATCTTTCTTTTTTCAATACCTGATTTTTCAATCACCGACGCAATGCTCTCTGTCAACCGTAGATGTGATGTGGTATTTTCTTTTAATGACAGTTCCACTTCAACAACATCCTGAACCTGCATTTTCGCAATATCGATGATCGAAATACGGGTATAATACTGATCCACTGCCACGGCCACGACATACAATAGATCCTGTTTCAACGAATAGTTGACAGGTCTGCGGCCACCCGTTGAATCTCCCAAACCCGTTTCCTGTATAAATCCCTGCTCTAAAAGTGAAGCCAGCATTTTATTAACCAGTGGAACACTTTTATCAATTTTATCGCTTAAATCCGTTGATGTCAGTTTATCCGAAAAAAACAAATGCTTTATGATTTCACTCTTATAAAGTGCGTTCTTCAAATTCCACTCGTTTTGGTGTTATTAACAATTATTTAATAAATATATTGAAACTTAATAATAAAATAAAAAAGTTTTTGTACTTAGGTATAAAAATAGGCTATAAATTTCCATTTTCGCCCTAAGTTGGGCGAATGAAGGCGTCAAATGAAAGATTTAACCTGTAATGTTCCAGGGAGTTATAGAATTCGTTGTACGTTTCAATTTGTCGACCACTGGCACAAGTATTGAAATAAGTCATAATATCATCTCATGAATTATAATAAACTAAGTCGTCGCGAGATTATTGGTGGGTTGGGTGCGACCATATCCACTGTTGCAGTAACTCCTACTCTCGGAGCATCCGGATTAAATGCGAATACCGGAAAAAAAGAGTCTATAGAACCGGATGCAAAAGAGGTAATCGACCTTATTAGGGCCGAGGGCAGAAAGGGTGTTGTCATTCCAGGAGATTTAAGAGAAGAAGACTTTTGTATGAAACTCGTCGATCAGGCTGTAGAAGCTTTGGGTGGAATCGACATTATTGTTAACAATGCCGGCCGCCAACAAAGCCATGATTCCATTCTGGATATTTCTACAGAGCAGTTTGACTGGACTATGAAGACCAATATATATGCTCCGTTTTGGATTATTAAAGTGGCCCTGCCACATCTCCCACCGGGTTCGGTTATTATTGGAACAACCTCTGAACAGGCATATGATCCTTCAGCTGATCTGTATGATTATGCACAGACCAAAGCAGCAACCATGAATTACGTGAAGTCATTAGCCAAACAACCAGGACCAAAAGATATTCGCGTGAATGGAGTCGCACCAGGTCCAATATGGACTCCTCTGCAGGTTAGCGGCGGAGCGACTCAGGAAAAACTAACGAAGTTTGGCGGAAATACTCCATTGGGCAGGCCAGGACAACCCGTTGAACTTGCTTCGATTTATGTACAACTTGCGGCAAATAGTGGAAGTTATGCCACCGGTCAGATTTATGGTTCATCAGGGGGTGCCGGACAGCCATAAATATGTGGAAAGGATCTTGTGAATTTCTTAACGACATTAACATCTTATGATACGTAGATGAATTCAAATGAAATGGAAATGAAAAAGAGGGTATTATTGATCGATGATGAGGCAGACCTATGCAATTTAATTTGCAAGGTGCTGGCCAAAGAAGGTTTCGACGTTGATTGTGCATCGTCGCTGGCCGAAGCGGCAGAAAAACTTCATCGACATCCGGATATCATATTACTCGACAACAATTTGCCCGACGGCAGCGGTCTCGCTTACATACAAATGCATCCTTTAGCGTTTATGTCTAGCTTCGTAGTGATGATAACTGCAGATCCCAGCGGACTGACGCGACGAGACGCGGAAATTGTAGGCATTCAAGCTTTCATAGAAAAACCTTTTTCAATGAAATATGTGAAGGATCTGTTGAAGTCAGTTGCGTAGGTCCTAAATATTCATGGTCAATGAAGGTCTACCGTATCATTTGTAAACAAGACAAAAAAAGTTGAACCGACATCCTGTTGGCTTTCCACCCAGATTTTACCCCGGTGTTTCTCAACTAGCTTTTTTACGATCGCCAGCCCCACTCCGTTGCCTTCGAAATTACGTGCGTGCTCCGATCGGGAAAATAAATCAAATATTTTTTGTGTATCTCTCTTTGGAATACCAATTCCATTGTCTTTTATTTCATAACGCACACCGTCCATGGATCGCTGTCCATTCACCACTACCACCGGATTAGCACTTTCCGTAGAATATTTTACTGCATTTCCAATCAAGTTGGAGAACACCTGTGTAATCATTGTCTCGTCCCCAAAAAAAGGCGGTGCCTCGTCTATCCGAATTTCAATGTCTCGATTAGGATCACCGATTATCAATTCCTGTTTGATTTCTTCTAATATTTTACCCATATTTAACAGAGAAAATTCTCTGCTGGCTCTGCCTGCCTGCGAATAGCTTAAAATGTCATTGATCATGGAATTCATTTTTCTGGCTGAAAGAAGAATTCGTTCCAACATCATCTTCGTTTCGTCCGGACTGGGATCTTCATTTAATAAATATTCGGAAAATCCGTGTATTGAGCTTAAGGGATTTTTGAGATCATGGGAAATAGTATAGCTGAAAGAGTCTAAGTTGTCGTATGCAATTTTCAACTTCTCATTTAATTCCCGAAGTTCAGACGCCTTTCGGTTTATTTTAAAGGTGATTTCGTCCCGTAGTTTAGCGGCCGAATTCATATCCTCAGGTTTCCAGGAGGAAGACGTGAGTTTTCGGGTATCAGACCACGCATCAAATGAACTTCTGGGAGACATTTGGGGGTTATTGGCCTTATCGATGCTTACTGGCTTTTCTGGATTTCCGGCCCATTGAATAGTCACGAGATATTCCGGACGAAACCAAAGAATATATTCACGTAGTTCCCGATTTATCCTGCAGGCAAGCAGGCCACTTGCTTTATTTTTTTCAAGAACTGCCGCGTCAAAAAGTATGGGAAGACGATCGGTTTCAAAAACGTTCGGAACGTTGGATGTTTCAAGCCATTTTATAAGATCTTCGATGAAAGGCAATGCGGGTGTTTCGCCTAAACAAAGAATTTGTTTGTCGTATATTAAGACAGCGCCGGTTGCATCTACCGCGTCTAAGATGGTAACTGATTGTTTGATTAGTGCATCTGCAGGTGAATCTGTTCGTGATAATTGTTTAGCTAATTCGTCGACTTTTAATTTAAATTTAAGCTTTTGGTGTTCATCTTCTTGGATTTCCCGGAAGCTAATGGCGGACGAAAGAACTTGTCCAATAATCTTTGCTGTTTCCCTGTTTTCATAATTAATAAAACGCGGGGTATAGTTGTGACAAGCGACCAAACCCCATAGCTTATCGCTATTTAACAGTGAAATGCTAAAGCTTGAGGCGACTTCCATATTTTTCAGATACTGAATATGGATAGGTGACACGGCCCTCAGTCCAAGTTGCGTCATATCCAGTGGATATCGGGTGGGATCTAAAATACTTAACAAACGGGCTGGCGTATCGAATACATTCGCAATCAGCCGCGTAAGGTTTACTTTATATAGTTCCCGCGCTTGTTTGGGAATATCGGAGGCCGGAAAATGCAGTCCCAGCCATGGTTTCAAATCTTTATTTTTTGCTTCAGCGATCACTTGCCCATGCCCGTCTTCGTGAAATTTATACACCATCACCCGGTCAAATGATATTATTTCTTTGATTTTAACTGCGATACGATTATACAGGCTGTTTAAATCCGAAACAGAGAGTATCTCAGATATCGATGAACCAAGGTCAAAATGCATATTGTGTAATCCGGAAATGTTCGGTTCAAACTCCAAAAATAAAAAATCAGCTGACTTAGTTACTATTAAGTTGAAAGGTTTGCCATTGATCTCAACACGGTACGGATTTTTGGAATTCAATCCATTGCCTGTTTTTGCTGCATGTATGATATTTGCCAAAAATGGACCCGTCGAAGATGTATGTAGAAATTTTTCGATCCAGGATATCGATTTACCCAGAATGGAAGAAGGGGCGCGATCGATGAATCCATTTAAATTCTCGCTGCAGTGGGTAATTATCAGAAATTCATCAACGACAATGACAAATCCATGCTCTTGTACACTACCGGGTATATGGATGGGTTCCCGATCGCAGTTCGTAATATCCAACGTTTCCATCTACTTTGGTTCCGATTTGTTCCGTTAAAATTATGATACAAATACCCAAAAATTGTGGGGTTATCCGACACAGAGGTGATTCAAGCCGAGGGCTTTATATCAAATTTAATAAAAGATATGACAATTGTGCGGGTTCAAACAAAAAGCCTTCAAAATGTCTATTTAAAGGCTTCCAAATGCCATTTAGTTTTGATCGTTCCGGTTCCCTTATATAGACATCATATTCGTACGGCACCTTCAATAGAATCATCCATCGTTTCACCAATGGCTGTTCCGTATAACCTTTTTATTCCGGCTAACGGCTGGGTTTCCGGCATCATTTTCAAAAACGGGAACTACCTCATACTCGGTTAAAACGGGAGGATTCTTTCCTCTGAAAAGAACGAAGCAGCAAAATTGAAAAAGTTTCCTGTTCTTCGCCAATTGAAAATCTGCTTCATTTTGCGAAGACCGGGTTTTTTTTGAAACCCAGGACATTTTTTCCGCTGCCTTTAGGAAACACATACAAACATGAATCAATTCAGGATGAGATGACAGAAAACCCGGTATCAAAAAAGCATCCGAAGCAGCTTTACCTGCTATTCATGACAGAAATGTGGGAGCGGTTTTCATTTTACGGAATGCGCGCGCTTTTGCTTGCTTATATGGTCACCCAACTCAGACTGGATGAACCAAAGGCGTATTCGATAGTTGGTTCTTACGCCGCCCTCGTATATGCCATGCCGATGTTCGGCGGCATGATAGCCGATCGTTTTCTGGGATATCAGAAAGCCATCGTTTTTGGCGGAGTAATGATGACGATCGGTCATTTGATTCTGGCAATTCCGCAGGAATGGAGTTTTTTCTACGGCATGTCTTTTATCATTTGCGGGAATGGTTTTTTTAAACCGAATATTTCGAGCCTGGTAGGCACGCTGTATGAAAAAAATGACCCGAGAAAAGACAGTGGTTTCTCAATTTTTTATATGGGCATCAATATTGGTGCCGCATTGGGCGGCTTATTTTGCGGCTATGTGGGCGAAAGAATAAACTGGCACTATGGCTTTGGCTTGGCTGCCATTTTTATGATACTCGGACTGGTCATTTTCAGCACTTCAAGAAAGTCATTTCTTGCAAAAGGCCTACCGCCGGATAGCCAGGCCCTGAAGAAATTCATCATCCCGGGCGTACCACTTGAATACTTTATTTACGCCGCAACCCTTACTGTACTGCCGGTACTTGTCAGCCTGCTGAATGCTTACATGACCATGAACTACCTGATGTTTTTTTTGGGAACACTGGCATTTGGTTACCTAGTGTTTGTGGCAACTAAACTGGACAAACCTGCCAGATTTAAGCTTTTCGCAGCCATGATCCTGATTGTTTTCTCCATTTTGTTCTGGGCTTTTTATGAACAGAGCGAGGGATCACTCAATCTGTTCGCCCTGCGGAATGTGAACATGCAATTCTTCGGATATGCTTTGCCGGCCCTCGCCGTAAATAATTTTCTTCCGTCATTTTTTGTGGTGCTGTTAAGTTTTGTTTTCGCGCGGTTGTGGCCGTATCTAAACAAGCGCAACCTGGAGCCTTCCACAACCATAAAATTTGGGTTCTCGTTTTTATTCACTGGCGCAGCCTATTTCATTTTTTACTTTGGATGCCTGCAATCTGCCAATACCGGCCTTATTTCCCTGTTCATTTTCGTACTTGGCTATTTTGTATTAATGTGCGGCGAACTCTGCCTGTCTCCAATCGGGCTTTCAATGGTGACTAAATTATCACCGGCCAGGATTACCGGCATGACCATGGGCATCTGGTTTTTCGCGACTGCGGTCGGAGAATTTATGGCCGGGAAAATTGGCTCCATGATGAGCGTTCCGAAAGAGATTGTCAGCGACCCGGTAAAATCCCTTCCCTATTATGCTGTAATACTATTTCAAATAGCTTGCTGTTCCATGCTCATCGGAATCGTACTCATGCTTTTTAATAGATTATTACGGAAATGGATGTTAGATGTAAAATAAATTCCGGCAAGTCCGTTAGGCCTAGTTTAAACCAGTTAATATTTGTAAAGTTTTCATTAATAACGGTACGGAATCTTTACGCTGTTTAAAATATTTTTGTAAAAAAGAAAATGGATTTAGCATGGAAAGGCGTTTTTCCCGCACTCACTACCAAATTCAACGCCGATGATACACTGGACTTACACCTTTTTAACAAAAACCTAGACCTTCAGCTGAAATGTGGAATGGACGGCATCATCCTGGGAGGATCGCTGGGTGAGGCGAGCGTACTTACCAAAGAAGAGAAAGAAATACTCGTTAAAAATACAGTCAGCAAAGTAGACGGAAAAATACCCGTTATTTTGAATATTGCTGAAGGCGCCACACGAGATGCCATCAGCCAGGCTAAGCTAGCCAGAGAATGGGGCGCTTCGGGTTTAATGTTGTTACCCCCTATGCGATATAAATCCGACCACCGTGAGACGCTGGAATTCCTGAAATCAGTCGCCGCTTCAACAGATCTTCCCATCGTCATTTACAATAATCCGATAGATTACAAGAATGAAATCACACTTTCCCTTTTCGGGGATTTGATGGAATGTGAAAATATCCAGGCGGTCAAAGAGTCGACAAGGGATGTATCCAATGTAACCAGAATGCTCAACCGCTTCGGAGACCGATTTAAAATTCTTTGCGGAGTGGATACCCTTGCCCTGGAAGAACTAGCTGTGGGAGCTCATGGATGGATAGCCGGACTGGTTTGCGCATTTCCTGCCGAAACGGTGGCTATTTACAATCTCGTGCGGGAGGGAAGAATCGGCGAAGCAACCAAGATATACCGGTGGTTTATGCCCCTGCTGGAATTTGATATTCATCCCAAACTGGTGCAATACATCAAATTGGCGGAAGCCCAAGTAGGCATTGGCAGCGAACGGGTCAGGGCTCCGCGGTTAGCCCTGGCAGGAAAAGAACGGGTAAATATTCTGTCCATCATCGAAAACGCTCTATCCACCAGGCCGGCCCTCCCGGCCACGAACGTTTCAGGGATGAAAAGGCCCCTGTGAGAAGGTTTCGTTATCTGTATAGAAACATACCATAGGAGAACGACTAGAAGAAATCGATAACTTCCGGTAAGGAATGAACCCGCACCCAGTCAGGGTGACGGAGTGTATACATGAGTAGAAGGCGAAAAAGGAGAAATTCAAAAAAATACGGATTTTTTCCCATCCCTTTTATGTTATTACGTTAGCTATCTTCTTTCCCGTAAAGGCGCAGGTTAATCCCGGTAAAAATGGCCAGCCTAACTCACTCAGGCCCGTTAAAGATTACGGGCTCAAGGAATATATCTATTTTTCTAAAAACTTGCCGCATGCAGATACCAAACCCTGGAAGCTGCTGTGTCAGATGCCGTACCATTGCCATTTTCAGCCGTGGATTCAATGGAAGGCTGCCGAAGGCCGGACGATCAGTCTAAACTCCGGCAATCCGCTGGTTCTATGTTTAACCAAAACAGAAAATTACCTTACATAGGTACATAGACTTGATGTCGCTTAAAGAAAGGGCAATTCTTCAGAATGTCCGAGAACTGGTTTTTCATTGATCTTTCATTCCCCCTGATCATAAAGGGTTTCGGTATAGAGCTATTTGACCTCAACAAGATTCCATTGCGCCAGAAGAACGGTTCTCGGATCAATGCTAACTTTTTGTGGTCGCGTGCCGACCGGGATGGAAAAATGTCCATGTAAGGAATCCAGATAAACCTTTTTTATTACCGGCAATACCTTCTCGTTTTGAAATACCCCGATTTCCATGGGTATTTCGAACACCAATCCATCATTTTGCACCTGATCCAATTGTATATTTATTGCTTGCGCAGACTGATCGTACTGCCAGCTGCCTTTAATGATTAAATTGCCGCCGAGATAGAGCCACTGACGAAAAAAATGGCTGAGATCCATGCCCGAAGCTTTTTCCATTTGGCGTTTGAAATCAGTGGTGGAAGCCGTTGAGTTGAAGAAGTCACGATAGTAACCTTGTATTCCGTTTTGGAAGGCCTCGTCTCCAATAAGATTTCTGAGCATATGCAGTATCCAGGCTCCTTTTTGGTATGTCTGGATTGTCGTTACCTCTTTCTCCTCCGCTGTATTGTCATGAATAATAGCATATGACGGGTTTTTTTTATAAAAATCGAAAACACTTTTCCTGGCTTCCAGCAATCCGTTTATAAATTCGTCATGACCATAGCAATGTTCCTGAAACAGGAGTGTAAAATAAGTGGCAAAACCTTCACTGAGCCAGACATCATCCCAATCATTTTCGGTGACTGCATTACCAAACCATTGATGGGCAATCTCGTGAATGGCAACGTCCCGCAGCCCGTCGTCTGATTTGCCGTTCATCAGTTGGTCATCATAATAAATTGCCGAAGCCGTTTCCATTCCGCCGCCTATTTTACTTGCTTCCACATTGGCGAGTTTTTCATAAGCATAGGGACCGATATAGTCAGAAAAATAACGAAGGGCTTTCATCGTTGTCTCTTCCAAATCATAAAATCCCGTTTTTCTTTCCTTGGCATAAATCCAGGTCTGAATGGGCTTGCCTTCAAATGTCTTTCCATGCTTTACAGCAAATTTTGCAACACCCAGAACAAAAAGCCAGGACGAGATCGGAACAGATTCCCTCCAGTGTGTCAAGCGTCTGTTTCCGTCAAGATCGGTCTCTTCTATTTTCAGGCCATTCGATATAACCTGGTAACAGGCCGGAGCCGTTACGATAAATTCACAGGTGGCTTTGTCGTGCGGATGATCTATCAGCGGTAACCAGTTTCTTCCTAAGTTGGGCCAGTCGTTACTGAAAAAACTCCGGTCGCCATTTTTATCCGGCCCGATAATGAGTCCAGCCGCGGGCTTTCCATGGTAACGGATGGTGAACTGCCTTTCAGTTTCTGCAATAGAAGGGGTGAACAGATCAAGAAGCAACACATTGTTTTTATGGGAAAACGGAACCGCGTGTGCCCCGTCATACACAGATTCTACGAGCATACCCTTCCCTTTTAGGGAATTCTTTTGATCAACAAAGTCCAGCCTCACCTGCATTGTCCCCGCTTTTTTGAACAGGATGCGAATGGTTGCCACAGCTGAAATTTCATCGGTCGTATCTGACAGGCTGAGATGGAAACTGTAGTTCCGGATATCCACCGAAACGTTCACTGGATATTTGTCAGCCCGCGCGGAAGAAAACGAGCAAACGGCGAAAAGAAGGGTCAGTACCTGACTTTTTATTCTGTTCATTTTGACATTGGTTGGCTTGTAAATGTATCGACGATTAAACACTATTGATTTACAATTCTTAGCTAAGCCTTCCCGAATATTCACAAATATTTCTGTCGGTCCGGCATTGTGCAGGTATCAACCCTGCATCCATGAACGGCAGCTATGCGGATGGCCCCGGAGTACGCCAGATCTGGTCTTCATTTTTCAGCACAGAATCCCATTGCACCGGCACCGGCGATAAGCGCTTTCATTGAATAAAATTTATTCAGAGAACTTGGAAGCCAGAGGCAAAGGGATCATCTTCGTCAATAATAATCCTATTGTAGCCATATACTTTTGCACAACCTTCGATACGAGGCACTATCGCCGGTTTCCCGCAAATTAATTTCTCCATTTCAATGCGTCCGACGAAACGGGAACCAGGAATGCTTTCATGAATAAACTCCCCACCTTTTTCAGTTTGCCCTTTGCATACATGTGAAGAATTCGAGACCCGGAAAATTTTCTTGAACATCCACGATGGCATAAAAATTACCACCGCCGCCGGCAACCACGCATACGGGATTAC
>JAYWCS010000272.1:0-2144 GCA_043780315.1 Bacteroidota bacterium
CCATATTCAGCGTTTTCTCAAAAGTAAAGTTATTAACGACCGGATCAGGGCGTTCCGGTTTGGTAATAATTTATTAACATTGAGATTAATTTTCTGATAATCATTTGATTATAGACGCTCGGGGATGTATCGTGATGTCGTCTGTGAGCACATTGAGGGTTCTTTTGGCTTCTGTTTGCTTTGACACCGGGAAGTCTTTCGCATCGTATTGAAATAAACGCCAACTCTTGTGTTCGTATTCAAGGGCAGTCATATGTTCCACCCAGTCGCCGGAATTCATATACACTGTTTTTCCTTCCTCGTTTTCAATGGTTTTTACAACCGGCTGGTGAACATGTCCGCAGATAACGAACTGATAACTTTTTTTGATCGCCAAGGCGCCGGCTATTTGTTCGAGGTCATTTATTTTCGCGACGGCTTTATTCACCCCGGCCATAATTTTTTTCGAGATAGATACTTTTTCTCTTCCGAAAGCAGCCAGCAGATTATTGACGGCGCGGTTAAACAAGATGAGCAGACCATACCCGCTGCTGCCCAGTTTGGCCATCAGGCGTGCACTGCCCTGAGTGGTATTGTCAAAAACGTCGCCATGAAAAATCCAGGCCATCTGCTGATCAATTTCAAGAACGATCTTATCGGTGAGGGTAAAATGGCCGATGTGCAGATCGGCGTATTTGCGCATCATCTCATCGTGGTTGCCGGTGATATAGATAACCTGCGTACCATTCGTAAGAAACTGCATCAGCTCTTTGATGACCTGCATATGCAGCGAGGGGAAAAAACGCTTACTGAATTGCCAGCCGTCGATGATGTCACCGTTTAATATGAGCATATTGGGTTGTATGCTTCGCAGGTAGTTGAGCAGTTCTTTTGCCCGGCAACCGTAAGTACCCAGGTGAGTATCAGAGAGAACGACTACATCTAAATTTCGTCTTTCCATTAAGGGGGTTTTTCAAAAATCCGAAACAGATATGATCTCTGTATTATTTAGGCGTTAACAAATTATAATTATTTATCAAGTACGATTTATTTAATAGGGACTTCATTTTTTTTTAACATTAAGTTGATATCAACATTCGAAATTGCAATCCGGCGGTAAACTAAGTGAGACAAATAGAATATCTTCAAACATGTGATGAATAAATAAACCGCTTTTCTATTCATCCGCTTTTTATAAATCAACATGAAAAATTTATTTTTCCTTTTATTTGTTTTAACAGCCAGCACTTGTTTTGCCCAGACGCGTAAAACGGAGAACCTGGTCATCGTTACACTCGATGGCCTGCGTTGGGAGGAAGTTTTCGGCGGCGTAGATGCCGCGATCGTACAGGACAAGCACTTCACCCGTGATTCGGCCGGTATGATGATGGCTTTTGGGGCCAGCAGCCGCCTGGAAAAAAGTAAGAAATTGTTTCCTTTCTTAAATAGTGTGTTGGGGACCGACGGTCAGCTTTATGGCGACCGCCTTTCGGGCAGTGAAGTGAACAATGCCAATCCATATAAATTTTCGTATCCGGGTTATAATGAAATTTTTACCGGTTATCCTGATACTGCCGTGAATTCAAACGACAAAATCAAAAATCAGAATACCAATGTGCTGGAATTTATCCAGAAACAAAAAGGCTACCGGTCACGCGTAGCTGCTTTTGCAACATGGGATGTTTTTCCTTACATTTTGAACAAATGGAGAAGCGGTATCTATGTCAATGCAGATGTAGACACACTGAAATTCGATAACCCTTCTTTAAAGCTCATCAACGATATGCAGTTTCTGGAAGCGAAACCCATTGATGTGCGGCTCGACCTGCTCACCTATTTTGCGGGACGGGAATATTTGAAAGCATACAAACCCAAAGTCCTTTATATTGCCTTTGATGAAACGGATGATTTTGCCCATGCCGGGTTATATGATCAATATATAAAAAGCGCCCATGCAGAAGACGCTATGATCCGCGATTTGTGGAATACATTACAGTCTATGCCCGAATATCGCGATAAAACCACGCTGATCGTTACCTGCGATCATGGTCGGGGAAACCAGATCAAAGAACAGTGGACCAGCCACGGCGAACACATTGCTGACGCAGGTCAGATATGGATTGCAGCGATTGGCCCGGATACGAAGGCGACCGGATTGGTAAAAA
>JAYWCS010000273.1:0-4373 GCA_043780315.1 Bacteroidota bacterium
ATTGGATAATATGGAATCATTCACTGACCAAAAAAAACTCCGGCATTTTCTCGAAAAGAAAGTGGCGCTTTATAACCATCCGTCTTTTATCGCGGCCGATCCGATTGCGGTGCCACACCGGTTTAGTAAAAAACAGGATATCGAAATAGCCGGCTTCTTCGCCGCGGTATTTGCCTGGGGTAACCGAACCACGATTATTCAGAAATCGAATGAACTGATAAAAGGGATGGATGATGCCCCGTATGATTTCATTCGAAACCATCAACGCGGCGACCTGAAAAGATTTGTGCATTTCAAACACCGCACGTTTAATTCAACCGATCTTTTTTATTTTCTCGAATTTTTACAGTCCCATTACCTGAGAGAAGAATCGCTGGAGACTGCTTTTCTTCCACTGGTTTTGAGTGGAAAAAAAATCAACCCGACGCCTTCATCCGAAAAAGAATTTGTGAAAAATGCCCTCGCCGGTTTTTACACCCGATTTTTTTCTTTGGCTGATGCGCCGCACCGTACCCAAAAACACATTGCGAGTCCGGATAAAAATTCTACCTGCAAACGACTGAATATGTATCTGCGCTGGATGGTACGGCAGGATAAACAGGGAGTCGATTTTGGCATCTGGAAACAGATCTCTCCGGCGGCGTTGATTTGTCCGGTGGATCTGCACGTATCGCGGGTGGCAAGAAATTTCGGACTCATCAGCCGCAAGCAGACGGACTGGGAAACGGCCATGGAACTCACGCTGGCTTTGCGTAAAATGGATAAAAAAGATCCCGTTAAATTTGATTTTGCTTTGTTCTCGCTCGGTGCAATAGAGAAATACTAAAACATCAATTCCCGAACTTTTTCCTTATCCTCCTTCTCTTTCGTCAGGTCGAACATCGTGCCGAAAACGCGGTCCCAGATCGTGGTGCTCACGCCAAAACCTTTGTGATCATTTTTATAATGATGGAGATGGTGATTTCTCCATAAAGGCTTCATCCATTTGAAAGGAGGGTTCCAGGCATGGATCGCATAATGCATACTCCCATACAGTAGATAGCCAAAGATAAAGCCGGCAAAGAAAACAAAAGCGTTTTCACGTATTGCCAGGTACATGAGTCCGAAAATGACTGACGCCAAAATGAGGCTGGGCACCGGGGGCATAAAGAGTCGTTCTTTGTCGCGGGGAAAATGATGGTGATTACCATGCAACACATAGACGAACTTTTGCGCTTTTTCACTCTCGGCAATAGCGTGGAAAGCGAAACGGTGCATCAGGTATTCGAAGAATGTCCAGAAAAATCCGCCGGCCAGAAAGGTGAAAAATATACGGGTATAACTGAAATCTATTCTGAAATGACTGAGGTATACAAAATAAATAATAACCGGCGTGTACATCCCCCAAATCACCAAGGGATGCGTCTTGGTGAGCATTTCCATATAACTGTTACGGAAAAGCTGCGCCTGTCCCTTATTGTGAATCTTTTCAAACTTCATATCTCACTACTTAGAGGACAAAAATACAGCTAAAAACGCTAAAAACCAGCCATTCAACCAGTTGACGGCGCATATATAGTACATTTGTCGGAGTTTCGAAACGTCATTTTGTATGTCAAATCAGTCATTATCAGAGCAGGAAATTATCCGTCGGGACAAGTTAAAATCACTCGGTGAACGGGGGATTGATGCCTATCCGGCGGCCGAATACCCGGTCAATGCCCTGGCAGCCACGATAAAAGCAAACTATAAAGAAGAAGAAAAGGCATCGTTTGCGAATGTTTGTCTGGCTGGTCGCCTCATGAGTATCCGCGATATGGGAAAGGCCTCCTTTGCCGTCATCCAGGACAGTAGCGGCCGTATTCAGTTATATATAAAACGGGACGAAATCGCGCCCGGAGAAGATAAAAGTATCTACGATAAGGTGTGGAAGCACCTGATCGATCTGGGAGATATTATCGGCGTGAAAGGATATGTTTTTACCACTAAAACTGGAGAAACCTCCGTTCATGTGAATGAATTTACCCTATTGTCGAAGGCGCTCAGGCCTATTTCAATCGTAAAGGAAAAGGAGGGCGAAACATTTGATGCGGTAACAGACCCTGAATTCCGTTACCGGCAGCGATATGCGGACCTGATCGTGAATCCGCAGGTTAAAGAAGTATTCATCAAAAGAACCAAAATGGTTAACAGTATGCGCGCGTTTCTCAACGGAGCGGGTGCACTGGAAGTGGATACACCTGTTTTACAAACCATTCCCGGGGGCGCCGCCGCTAGGCCTTTTATTACACATCACAATGCGCTGGACGTTCCCTTTTACCTTCGTATTGCTAATGAACTATACCTCAAGCGCCTGATCGTCGGGGGGTTCGACTGGGTATATGAATTCAGCCGGAATTTCAGGAATGAAGGCATGGACCGGACCCATAATCCGGAGTTTACGATTCTCGAATTTTACGTCGCTTATAAGGATTATTTGTGGATGATGGACACCACTGAATCCATGCTGGAAGCTGCAGCCATCGCAGTAAACGGGACCACCCGGGTAATGGCCGGAGAAGAAGACATCGAATTTAAAGCGCCCTACAAAAGAATCAGTATTTACGATGCGATAAAGGAATCGACCGGTACGGATGTGTCGGTATTGGATGAAGTGGGATTACGCGCGCTCTGTAAGCAGTTGCATATTCCGGCAGAACCAACCATCGGCAGAGGGAAGCTAATCGACGTATTGTTCGGAGCCACGAGTGAACACCGCTTTATACAACCCACTTTCATTATTGACTATCCGGTGGAAATGAGTCCGCTCACAAAAAAACACCGATCCGTGCCGGGTTTGGTGGAAAGATTTGAGCTCATCGTGAACGGTAAGGAAATCGCCAACGCCTATTCAGAATTGAATGATCCCCTGGATCAGCGAGATCGATTCGAAGAACAGGTAAAACTCATGGAGAGAGGAGATGAAGAAGCGATGTTTATCGACAACGATTTCCTGCGCGCACTAGAATATGGCATGCCGCCTACGGCGGGGATCGGTATCGGCATCGACCGCCTTTGTATGCTGCTGACCAACCAGTCTTCCATCCAGGACGTATTGCTATTCCCTCAGATGAGACCGGAGAATCAATCATAAAACATGCAACAATGGGTATTTCTACTAAAAATCGCCGTATAAACTGTAAATAGGAGATCGAGCGCAATCCCGCTTGTATCCTTTCCCCCGATTTGTATGTTTGTATCGTCAGGTGAATGAGCACGGTTAAATGGTTCAATATCCAATCCTTCGAAAAGCTAACTATGAAACCAACTTCCATTTAATCAGGCACATTCTAAGACAGTTAAAATCCAAATTCCACGAGAAGACCAAATCCGAAGAAGTGTTAAAATTTGTACCCTATTGATGACCAACTTGGTAACGGTTAAGTAAAGTACAAACACATTCAAAAAGCCCCGGTTTATTCCGGGGCTTTTTATTGCTTTTAATTTGGGGGATCAATAACGGATCATCCTGCAGCGACTGTATTAATTCTTCGGCATCCCGTTTTGCGGAAAGGCAAACGGGCCGTTGATCTGATAGATCGTATAACCACTGAAATCCTGCGGGGCTTCCAGTCCGGTCCCATAGAGAATTGTACCCCCCGCTTTATGAATCTGTACGGGTTTGTCTGTGTAAAATTTTTCGGCCTTCTGATCCCACCACAACTCCGTACAATAGAGGGTATCGCCCTTTACGATATTTTTCACGACCACATTATCGCGAAGCAAAATCTTTCCTTCCTGTTCCCGCCATTTTCCATACCGTGCATCCATCACACTTTCAATCACCAGAGAATCATTATAAAAATCCACATGAAGGGACTTCGGAAATTCTACGTAGGCCGAATCTGCTTCATTACGGCGCATATACGGCGCCGTTAGCTTGGCCTTCATTTTGGCATTTTCACTCATATACGCCGTGATCTGTTTGCCCTCATCCACACTAATCTGTTTTTGACGGAAATTGGGCAGCGTTTTCATATTATTTTCACAGGCGACGAAAAGTCCACAGACAAAAAATACTACTGCGCCCAAACGATATAGCCGGAATAATTTCAAGTTGATAAATTATATTCATTGATTACATAGAGTCCTTTGAAAATCATGTCGGGATCTACTGTAATCTGATTTTTCAAAAATGGAAGAAAATAAGCCGCGTCGCCGCCACTCACCATCGCGTGAAGGTTTGCATATCGTTCCTGATAGGCTTCAATCACGCCATCGATTTCCTTTGCAATTCCAAAAATGACGCCGGACTGAATATTGGTTTTCGTGTCATAGCCGATCAACGGGAAATTCCAATGCGGCTCCACCAGTGGTAGTTTGGCAGTAAATTGCTGTAGCGATTTGAAACGCAT
>JAYWCS010000274.1:0-9379 GCA_043780315.1 Bacteroidota bacterium
AAGGTACATTTTATTGATATTTTGAAGGCCGAATAAAGAAAATAGATAGATTTACCGTGAATTAGAAAGATAATGGATTACCCGGTCGTTCACAATGAAACAACGCTGCAATTTGAGATTTCCCTCGAAGAACAACAAGCGTTCCTGCAGTATCGACTGCTGGATGATAAAATCTGGCTGATGCATACCGAAGTGCCAAAAACATTAGAAGGCAGGGGCATCGCTTCGGCGCTGGCACATTATGCATTCGAGTGGTCTAAAACCCAAAACAAAAAAATAAAAGTTCTTTGCCCTTTTGTCGCCGTGTTTTTGAAACGGCATCCGGAATATAACGCGCTCGTTGTAAATTAAAATAATAGCTGTTTTATGGCAAAAAAATGTGCGCAGCAATTGGTGGAAATGCTGGTGAATGCCGGTATCGAAAGAATTTATGCTGTAACCGGCGACAGTCTCAATTTTATCAATGATGCGGTTCGCCGCGATGTAAGAATTCAATGAATTCACGTGCGCCATGAAGAAACGGGTGCCTATGCGGCATCAGCCGAAGCACAACTGAAAGGAGTTGCGTGCTGTGCGGGCAGCAGCGGCCCGGGTCATATTCACCTGATCAACGGACTATATGATGCACACCGCTCCGGTGCCCCCGTCGTTGCCATCGCGTCCACCTGCAATTCATAGGAATATTGTGGCATCGGTGCCGGAGGCGCCCATGATGAAGTAGTGAAACTGGCATCCCTGCTAAAAGCGCCGGTGGGATATTCTTACCGGGCTAGAATGCATATTCAATTTGATAATCCGTTTGAAGTTGGGATGACCGGCCTCCTTGGGTTGCCTTCGGCTTATCATAGCATGCACGATGCCGATCTCTTGATTTTGCTTGGAACGGATTTCCCGTACACGCCTTTTATGCCGACCAAAAATAAAATAGTTCAGATTGATAAACAGGCCGGAGGACTCGGCCGGCGGGCAAAACTTGAAATGGGACTACCAGACTATCAAACCGATATGGTCAATCCTGATTTTTCTCAGATAGCAACAGCCATGGGATTCACCGGCCTGACCATCACGCAGCCAGACAAAATAGAATCCGGAATTATGTCGGCATTGCAGACCGTCGGACCGGTTCTGGTTAATATCATCACCGATGCCAATGCTTTGGCAATGCCCCCGAAAGTTGAAGTGAACATGGTGGGCGGCATGGCCCTCTCCATGGGAAAGCTGATGCTGGGAGGCCGTTGGAGAGATGTGGTGGATACCGTTCCTTTCAATATCAAACACATCAAAGAAATAAACGACTAGAAATTTATTTTGTATCCAGAATCAATGGCGCACCGCCTTTTCCCAGGATAATCACTTTCGCATTCGCCGACTTAGCGACTTCCAACTGCGCTTTGATGCTCTCATATTGTAATTGCCTGTCGGTCAGACTTTCACTAACGATTCGCTGATAATCTGCTATTCCCAGCGCCTCTACCCTTTTGCGTTCGGCTTCCTGTCTTTCTTTCTGCAATACAAATTGCATTTTCTGCGCATCCTGTTCAGCAGAAATTTTTTGCTCAATACTGGTACGTACGGCCTGTGGCAGCGTGATATTTCTGATCAGCAGTTGCTCCAGCAAGAGCCCCCGCAATTTGAAGTCCGCTTCAATATTTTTAAAAATACGGTTTTGAAATTCATCGCGTTTCGTAGAATATAAGGCCACCGCATCGTAATACACCGCATTGTCGCGGATTTTCGTGCGTGTCAGGGGACGAACAATTTTATCAGTGTAGTCAATCCCGGTACTGCGTAAAATATCCGGCGCTGAACTGGGCACTACTTTATACAAAACAGTAAGGTCCATCACTACTTCCAGCCCGTCGGCTGTCAACACCCGAATCGCATCGTCGCCTTCCTTCGCGCCTTCGTTGTGTACCGCACTCATCGTATAATTCTGCGTTTTAATATCGAGGCGTTGCACGTCAATCAGCGGGTTGATAAAATGGAGTCCGCTGGCCAGCGTCGTATTTTGTACACTTCCAAAAAGAATCTGGACACCCACTTCGCCGGTGCCAATCTGAACGATACAGGAAGAAAGCAACCCAATCAGGAATATTATAAATCCACCAATTCGAATGTAACCGGCAAAGGGAGTCAACGGCGTCATATGACGGCGCATAAAAATCCCGGCAACCAAAATCAATATTCCCAAAACAATCAGCGTCATAAAAAAATATTTCAGCAAAACTATGACAAAAATGAACTTCCCCCGAATTAAACCGGAAGGCAGTTGGTTGCAAGGATTAAGCGGTATACTTTTCTATCGTTTTTTAAGCTCCTCCAGAGTTTCCATATTCCCTTCTGCCTCTACTTTAATAATCCGGATGTTCGATTTGTCTTTCAGTGTGACCACATAGGCCATTCCCAGGGTAGTCTGCACTTCCTGAACAAGCTTAATAAACCAATCATAAAAGGTAGATTTTATGATCGCGCGGATATCCCCTGGTAGTTTGTCTTCTTGATACAAAATCAGGAAACACAACCAATAACCTTTTTTTTCGGAAAAAGCGCGGCTTCCAAATCCATTTTCAATAAAATTAAGAGACAAAATCGTCCTTATCTGCAAACCATTGTGTACGGCTGGCACGGCTAAATCGCTCTTTGAAATCCTTAACGGCTCTGGCGTTTAAAATATTCAGTTCGTGGACCGTTGAGGCAGCCGGGGCAACATCTACCGATTTACCCACCTCCCGGGTCAGCGTCGCGGTGGCGCTTTTGTAGGTAAAAGCAACTTCGTTTTCGGCACGTTGTGCCCGGGCAGGTCTTTCACAACAAATGTGTTGACCTTCTGAGAAAAAAACGACTAATAAGAATAGCGTTCACCGATCCGAAAGCCTTTCTGATCAGCTCCTGCAATTATCCGATAGTGCGCGGTCAATAATACAAAAAGCTAGTTGATCTGACTGACCGAAACCTGCTACGGGCTAATAAACGATTTTGCAAAAAATAATTCTCAGGCAGATTTCAGTTTTCTGGGTTTCGCTCCTGTGCAATATCCAGACCCTCTTCACCTTTCACCGTTGCAGCAGAGTGATCTTTCTCTGGAAAAAATCCGTTCGAATTTTGGCAAATCAAAAATGCTGATTAGTGCGCAGGCGACACGGGATCGTTTTTTGAAACTCTTTCAGCAATATCAGATCAGTCAATTGTATACACATGCTGCGGAGTTCAGTAATAAAGATGAGCCTGTTATTTTTTTTTGCCAACTTGGCCTTGTATTTATCTGAGTTGATCCCGGAGAAAAAAATTTCAACCAGACTAATCGTTTTATCGGCTTGTGAAACTGGAAATGGCAAATTAATTAAAGGAGAAGGCGTGTATAGCTTCAACCGCCAGCAAAGAAAATCAATTGCCCTATTATTGGGCCGCACCCCTTTTGGTCGGCAAGACAGACGCAGTCATTCCTCGTTTTAAAATCCCTTGAAATCTGGTACTAATATTCGGCAGCATGGGATGCACGCTTTTAATCATACGGCGGGTCATAAAAAACAAAACAGGTTGCCCCTTCAGCAATTATTTGAAGCGACTATTTAATGGATTGAATATAGATAAAAATAGATTTCAGTTCATCGTCCGTAAACGATAAATCTTTCCAGGGCATTGCCGGATTTAATTCTTTTCCGTCTGGTTTAATGCCGGTATGTAGAGCTTTCGTAAAATCTCCCGACGTCCATTTACCCAAATCACCGGTAGAAGTAAGATTGGGAATATTCGGTTCGTTCGGTTTGTGAGGAGGATTTCCTTTTAACAGCGGACCGTGGCAACCCTGACAGATGGTTGAGAGGTAGTGACCATAGGTCGCAGATATCGTTGTTTCCACAGAATCTACAAAGACCGCATTTTGATTGATCAATTCAGCCACCAATAACGGGTATTTATTAGCAAAAACCAGGATGCGCCCCAATGGTTTGAGCGACCTCGCAGGCACGATCCGATCTACCGGTGGTTGATTTTTTACATAACTGATCATATCCCGCATATCCTGATTAGATAATCCATAGATATTCTGTGACGGCATAAACCAAATAGAATGATTGTTTTGATCCAACCCATTGCGGAGCACCCGGATCCAGTCTTCGTCCGTAAATTTTATACCGCCTTTGCCACTCGTGATATTCGCTGAATACAAAATGCCCAGTGGACTTTTCTCATCCATGAACGGAATGCCACCTCCCAGATCATGTCCATGACAGCCCATACAACCCCGGTTGGCCGCGATATGTTTGCCTCTGGCATAGGAAGCAGAATCGCTGGGGATCACCAGCGTTTGAACATGCACGCTGTATTGCTTATCAATGCGCGATGATGTTTTAAAATAAATCACCACATAAAAAATAAGGGCTAAGCCAATTAGGCCGCCCAATACAATGAAAATCCACTTAAAGATTTTTTTCAGCACGGTCGTTAGGTTGAGGGTTAAAAAAAGGTTATAAAAAATCAAATATATGGTTTTAACAGTTTAAAGTCTCGGTAAAACCGGTTTATATGGTTTATCAAAATTATTTGCTCCCCTGGTTCTGAGCTTTCGGCAAAACACTTTGTCGCCAGCCGTCACATACAGGATATCAAAATTACTTCCCCCAAAACATAAGTTGGAAGGCTGCCCGGAAGGAATTGGAATAATTGCATTTACCCGTCCCGCCTGATCCATCACCTGAATACCAAGACGCGTTGTCACATATACACGTCCGGCGGTATCGCATCTTAGTCCGTCGGACCATGCATTCTCGTCCCGGTCGGCAGCATGCAACCATCCAAATCGTTGTTTATAAGCCAGTGTACCATCCGGCTGAATCTGATAAACCCATACCCAATGGCTGGCCGATTCCGTGACATATAATTGTGTCTGATCTGGTGAAAATGCATCACCGTTGGCAAATTTTAATCCTTCATCAACGATTATTTTTTTACCTCCCGGACGAATAAGATATAATTTGCTCGGCTTATCGATACCATCCGGCGACGTAACATAAATATTTCCATTATGCGCTATCACTAAATCATTACCTGAAATACTATCGGAAATAATGGTTTCAGCGCCCGCTGCATCATAAGCGAATAGTTGTTTGGTTGCGCCGGCAACCGTATACCGACGGCCGTCCGGACCGAACGATGTTCCGCTTGCGCGTTTCGCATTTACTTTTAACAACGTGAGGTTGCCCGTCGTATCTACCTGATATGTTTTCGAAGTCGGAATGTCCTGATAATAAACTTCTCCATGCACATTTACAGCTGCGCCTTCGGTAAACTGATATCCTTTACCAACCAGCTGCCAGTCCTGACCCGGAATTAATATATCATCCAACAATTGATTCTTTGTTGTTCCCGGAGTCGAAGCTTTTGGCCAGTCATTCCACAACCAACGCATGGCTTGCGGAAAAATAGCTGTCCCCTGTTTGCCATTATGCTGACCCTCACCCCATACATGTTTCACATTATACCCGGAGAAAATCAACGCACGTTCCATCGATTGATTGGCCATCCACCAATCACCTCCATAGATATTTAAATCATTGGATCCATCCTGTAAAAAAATACGAATGGGCTTCGGTTCATATTTACGAATCAACCCTGGATAACGATCCGCTCCCCGCAAACTAACATAGGTGCCGATCGATGAAAAGACTTTAGAAAATTCATCGGGTCGCTCCCAGGCTACAGTGAACGCGCAAACCGCGCCGCTACTCGATCCCCCAATCGCCCGGTCGTTTCCATTTTTTGATAGGTGAATAGCGCGACCATCTTTTGTATGCTGCTTTTCAACAGCCGGCAAAAGTTCTTCCAAAAGAAAACGGGCATAGGCATCGCCGAGTCCGTCATATTCAAAACTCCGGTTGTAACGGCTCAGCGCAATCAAGGGATCCGAAGTTTTAACTACCCCCGGTGTTATAAAAACGCCTATGGTAACCGGCATTTCTTTGCTGGCAATCAGGTTGTCAAAAACCGTTGGCGCATTCCATTGAATCCCGTCCTGATTTACATATACGCAGGCTGGCTGATCCGGTCGGTACTGTGCAGGAATATAAATCCAGTAGTCGCGACTGGTGCCTGGAAATATCCTGCAACTGTCCAGAGTCAGTTTGATGACTTCCCCTTTTGGAATGCCGGTTCGTTCAACGGAAGCCGAATCAACCGTGTAGATTTCTGTTGGTATTTGTGAAAAAATAGCTATTTGTAAAAACAAAAATACAGGCAACAATAATTTTTTCATGGAATCGCTTTTTATTAACTTTAGCTACTTTACTCAAGTTAAGTTATAATCAATACTCCTGTTTTGAAAAGAATTACCTCTATCGATTTATTACGGGGCTTTATTATGATTATCATGGCACTGGATCATACCCGGGACTATTTTCATAAAGATGCTTTTATCTATGATCCACTGGATTTACAGAAAACATCCGTGCTGCTTTTTTTTACCCGCTGGATCACTCATTTTTGTGCTCCCACTTTTGTTTTACTCGCCGGCACGTCTGCTTTTATTTCCGGTCAGCGGAAGACAAAAAAAGAACTGGCCCTGTTTTTAGTTAAACGCGGAATCTGGTTGATTTTCCTGGAGCTCACCGTAGTCAATTTCTCCTGGTTTTTTAATATTCACTTTTCGTTTATACTCTTAGCCGTTATCTGGGCGCTGGGTCTCAGCATGATTTGTCTGGCAGGAGTCATTTTTCTTCCAAAAAAACTGATTTGGGCACTGGGAATTATTTTGATTTGCACCCATAACTTTTTAGACAAAACACATTTTACACAAAACGACCCCACCGGTTTTCTCTGGGGAATATTACATGATCGTAAACTATTTCATATTGGTCAGCTTCATATGATGCTCGCCTATCCCATTCTGCCCTGGCTGGGCGTGATGATCATTGGCTATTGTTTGGGCAGTTTATTTGTCAAAGAATACGATCCGGAAAAACGAAAAAGAATATTACTTCGCATCGGATTGTCTTACGCGCTACTCTTTATTATCCTGCGTAGTATCAATGTGTACGGCAACATGGAAGCCTGGACAACCCAATCATCCCGGGTATTTACTTTTCTTTCTTTTATTGATATATCTAAATATCCGCCCTCGCTGGATTATATTCTGCTGACGAATGGGTTTGCCCTGATATTCTTATCGCTAACAGAAAACATATCAAACCGACTCACAAATATTATTTCCTTGTACGGCCGCGTACCGCTTTTTTATTATATCCTGCATATTTACCTGATACATATCATCGCCTTGTTTGCGGCTATGTTTACCGGGTTTAAATGGACCTCGATGACATCCTTCGATTCCTGGATTTCCCGTTCACCCGCTTTAAAAGGATACGGCTTTTCGCTGGGATCCGTATACCTTATCTGGATCGTAGTTGTGGTATCCCTATATCCGCTATGTAAAAAATACGATCGTTATAAAGCAATGCATCGGGGAAAATGGTGGCTGAGTTATCTGTAACCCTGCCTGCGTAATATTCTTTCCAGGGGTAATAAAATAGTGTATGAATTACAAATTTGAAAAACCGGTAATAGGCGAAATCGGACTAGCAAAATATCAATGCAGTATGGAATGGCGCAATGGAAAATTCATCGCCGACGAACCGGAAAAGTCTGGTGGTAAAGATGCGGGTCCTGATCCATTTACACTCTTATTGACCTCATTGGTTTCCTGTACGCTGGTCACTCTGCGCATGTACATCGACCGAAAGGAATGGGACATTCCGTCGATCACCGTAGCCTCTAATCTATATCAATCGACGATCGGAGAGAAGGTAGTGACCACCATCGACCGGGATATTAAATTCCCCGTTTCGGTAAGCGACGAACAAAGAGAAAAATTAACAGATATCGCAAAGGCATGCCCGATTTCAAAAATCCTTCAGGGCGAAATAGTTGTCCGCACGTATTTGTTCAACGACAGTGATACAGCCAAGACCATCAAATACCCCAATGAAGACATCACGGTATTATGGAAGCCGGAAGTATGTAAACACTCAGGAAGATGCGTAACGCAATTGCCTAAAGTATTTAATTTGAAGGCAGATCCATGGATCAACATGTCTGGCACAACATCCGAAAATATTATAGCACAGGTAAATAAATGCCCGACGGGTGCATTGAGTATTGAAAAGAAACGGTGAAATGAACAATGTAAGGCATGGCACGATTATTTAAACTTAAACGCCAATGAAGCCGTTAATTCTGGTTGTCCTATTATTTACCCTGTGTTTATTTGGGAATAGTCTTTTTGCCCAGAACGCTGCCGATTTGATCCCTCAAAATAATGTGGTAAAAGATACAGCGCACCAGATGGATTTGCTGGATGTATACAAGAAATGGTTTAAGCTGCCTGAACGTAAAGTAAAACCCCGGAGCGATAATAAATTTTATTACACCTGGGATCCACTGGGATCTGCGCCCACCAGTTCCGGAAACGCATTGGTAACCAGCACAACGGCCAATATTTACCTGGGTCCCAGGGAAACGACTTCCCTTTCCAGCGTTAACTTTGCGCCCTATTTAAATTTTAAAGGACGATTTGGATTACCCTTACGATCAACTGTTTGGTTAAAAGACAATACCTGGAATATCCGCGGCGACATTCGTTTTCTCGTGTATCCGCAGTACACCTGGGGGCTCGGCAGTTCACATAGTTATGCGGAACAAACCTTAATTGATTACAAATACATCCGCTTTTATCAGTCGGCATTAAAACGTGTGAATGCACATCTCTTTGTGGGGCTCGGTTATGATCTCGATTATCATTTCAATATTAAAAACGGGGATTCCGGCGTAAATCTGCAGGCATTCACCGGCTATCCGTATGGACTGTCTGGCAATTCATTTTCTTCCGGCATAACGGCCAATCTCCTGTACGATAAGCGTAACCGGAATATTTATCCATTTCCAGGTGTTTTTCTGAATATCGTTTATCGTGTCAATCCCACTTTTTTGGGAAACAACAGTTTCTGGCAATCGCTTTTCGTGGATCTGAGAAAATATATCTTAATGAATCCATCTAAACCCAGTCAACAAAATACTCTGTCATTCTGGTCGTATTTATGGACCACCTTATATGGTAACACGCCGTATCTTGACTTACCCAGTACCGGATGGGATGAATATAATCGATCGGCGCGTGGCTTTGATCAAAACCGATACCGAGGCAAAGCACTTTATTATTTTGAAACGGAATATCGCCGGGACATTACGCAAAACGGATTGTTTGGATTTGTTGTATTCTCCAATATCAATACCGTAAGTGGGTCCGGAACATTTTTCACTTCCTGGCATCCCGCCGCCGGCGCGGGTGTACGTATTAAATTCAGTAAAGGATACAATACAAATTTCGATG
>JAYWCS010000275.1:0-23471 GCA_043780315.1 Bacteroidota bacterium
ATTGCCTACCCGGAGGGGGATTTTAATCTGCCGGATTTCCGGATTGTTTGCCTGCCTTATTTCTGCCAATCCATGACTGGCAGTCCGCAATTCGAACTCCATATTGGACTGACCTGAACAGATCCAGACCTCTCCGACCATCACGTCCTGAAATACCAGACTGGTTTTGCCGGTAATACGTAATGTGTAGGGACCTCCCGCGGCTTGCGAATCCAGATTAATTCGCCATTTTCCCTGTCGGTTTGCATGGGTTTCTTTTATCTCGTTGTTAAATTGAACAACCACTTTTTCGCCAGGGGATGACCATCCCCAGACGGGCACTCCCTGGTTACGTTGCATTACCATATGATCTCCAAAAATGCCCGGCATTTTTATCTGGGCATGAACGCACTGAAACAGGAGGCAGCCCGTGAGGATGAATAATTTTATTTTCATGTTTGGGTAATCCAATCGTTGTAAAAAATTATTTCAATTTTAAATCTCTGATAATACCATCTATTCTTTTCTGTAAAAGCTGATCCGTTACATGGTAGGCGGACCGGCCGCTGAGATTTTCATGTACGCTGAAATAGAATTTAATTTTTGGTTCGGTGCCGGAAGGCCGTGCAGAAATTTTACTGCCATCTTCCAAAATAAATTGTAAGACATTACTGACAGGCAGATTGATTTTCCAGGTCTCTCCTGTTTTAAAATTCTTTCCCAGACTTACCTGATAGTCGAGCAGTTTCAATACCGGTGAACCGTTGATGCTTGATGGCGGTTGATTGCGGTAATGGGCCATCTTTTCGGCAATTTGTTTTTGTCCGTCCATTCCTTTCTTAGTAATGGAAATAAGGGACTCTTTATAAAAACCAAATTTCAGGTAAAGTTCAATTAGTTTATCATAAAGTGTTTTGTTTTTATTTTTCTCGTAAGCTGCCATTTCACACAGGATGGCAACGGCGCTCACGGCATCTTTATCCCGTAGCTGGGATCCAATCATCAAACCATAACTTTCTTCGCCACCAATTACATAGTTTTCCGTTTTTTCTTTTTCTTTAATCAGCTCCGCGATCCATTTGAAACCCGTGAGCACATTGTAACAATTGATATGACTTTGTTTCGCGATTTCATCAATCATGTCGCTGGTTACAATGGTTTTTATGACCATATCATTGGATTGGGAGATGCCTTTTTCTTTGCGGGCTTCGATCATGTAATTGAAAGCCAGCACCGCGGTCTGATTGCCATTCAATAATATCCATTCTCCCTGATCGTTTTTAATACCGATGCCTACGCGGTCTGCATCCGGATCAGTACCTAATAAAATGTCGGCATCCAGTTCCCGGGCTTTTTTTAAACCCAGACTCATCGTTTCTTTTTCTTCGGGATTCGGGAATGCTACAGTGGGAAAATTTCCATCAGGAGCAGACTGTTCATCTATCACATGCACATTGCTGAATCCAAATCTTTGCAGTACTTCCGGTACGAGTTTTATGCCGGTGCCGTGAATGGGCGTGTAAACGATGCAGAGGTTATGTTGGCGCTCAATAATTTCCGGATACACCGAAAGATTCTTGACCATGCTGATGTAGGCTTCGTCCATTTCTTTTCCAATCATCGTTATATGCGGCTCCCCTCCTGCCCATTTCACTTCATCGACCGAAGCAATTTTTTCAACCTCCGCGATCACATTGCCATCATGCGGGGGCACCAGCTGGCCACCATCACTCCAATAGGCCTTATATCCGTTGTATTCTTTTGGATTGTGCGAAGCGGTGCACACAACGCCACCCTGACATCCGAGGTAACGGATCGTAAAACTTAATTCCGGGGTGGGTCGAAGGGATTGGAATAGAAAAACTTTAATGCCGTTGGCGGCAAAAACCTTGGCTGCCGTTTCAGCATAAAACCGGCTGTTATTTCGGCTGTCATGCGCGATGGCGACTTTCACATTTGTATTTGGAAATGATTTTTTTAAATAATTGGAATAGCCCTGGGTGGCCATACCAATCGTATATTTATTGATACGGTTCGTGCCCACCCCCATGACGCCCCGGATACCACCGGTTCCAAAAGCAAGATTTTGATAGAAACTGTCTATTAATTCATCCGGATTATCTTTTTGCAAGCGACTGATGTCTGCCTTTGTTTCTTCATCATAGTTTCCCGTTAACCAGTTATTCACTTTATCCAGAATGACCGCATCCATAAAACTTACTTTAATTTTGAATCTAAGATATTGATTTTTACATGAACGGATCTTCTCTTTCATTTACCATTGATTAAAATAAATGTGGATTGATTGATTTTCTTTCTTTTCGTCGTCCGTTTGGAAATTCGGTTTCGCGTTTGCTGCTGTACGTATTGCTGACTGGTTTGTCGTTGCCCGGAATTTCTCAGGGAAGTTTTCTTCCGCCCAGTGATATGTTCCGGCAGGATCGTCTGCGAACAGTCGTCATCACGGAAGTAGCGACCGGTGTCGCCATCTCAGCCGGATTATATTTTTTATGGTATCGTAAACATCCCCGGAGCCATTTTCATTTTTTCAACGATAATGGCGAATGGCTGCAGATGGATAAGATAGGTCATGCTACAACGGCTTATAATATCGGCGCCATGCAATACGATCTGATGCGATGGTGTGGTGTCAGAAATGGTACCTCTATTGCCGTGGGTGGATTTACGGCGATCGGTTATATGTCGATCATCGAAATATTTGACGGGTTTTCTTCAAAATGGGGATTTTCGAAGGGCGATATGCTGGCCAATATTTTTGGAGCGGCTTTATTTGCCGCCCAGCAACAGGGATGGAACCAGCAGCGGATCTCGTTGAAATGGTCTTTTCATGGTTCTCCGTTTGCGCAATATTATCCGGATGAATTGGGCAAAAACCGTATCTCGCGGATGCTAAAGGATTATAATGGTCAAACCTATTGGCTTTCATTAAATATCGGGAGTTTTCTGCCGGTTCACAGCGGATTTCCTTACTGGTTGAATATGAGTGTGGGGTATGGAACCAGCGGGATGATCGGCGCACGCAGTAACCCCCATTCGATAAATGGGAAAGTCGTACCGGATTTCCCCCGCTACCGACGCTTTTTTTTGGCTCCAGATGCCGATTTGTACCGTATTCCAACCCATTCTGCGGTATTCAATGGATTTACGTATCTCACGCGGTTCTCCAAACTGCCCGCACCTGCACTGGAATGGAGTCAGATTAAAGGGTTTGATTTTCATGCCGTGTACTATTAAGACCGGTGTTTACACTGAGTTATATCCTTGATTTCATAAAAAAAACAATACTTTTAACCTCGTCCTCAATTGGTTCCCCTTACCCTGTTATATACCGAAACCATGAGCACTTATTTAATGCTTCGAAGCAACCAGGAAACGGGTCCGTTTACCCTGGAGGAAATCCGGGAGATATCCCTGAAATCCTTCGATCTTATATGGGTCGTGGGGAAAAGTGCGGCCTGGCGTTATCCGGGAGAAATTCCCGAGTTCAAATCCTTTGCACCGCCAGTTCCGGACCAGCGGGTTAACAGTGCTTCACAAGCTGCAAAAGCTGAGCCGGCGGGGCAGGAAACGACTTCAAAAAAGGCAGTGCCTTCCCGAGTGTATGTAAATTTTCCTAAAGCCGATAAACGGGTCACGGCAGCGATTCCTCCGATACATATTTTAGAACCTGAAATACGTCACCCAAAAGAACCGGCTGATGGATATGCGCCATTATATTCTCAACCATCCAAAGCCGTGCGCTATTCTGGCAAAGCCGTCTGGATAGGCACGATTGTTTCCTTATTTGGAGCAGGCATTTTAACGGGATATTTTATTTCAGATCGTAGAAAATTTTTCTCAACAGCTGCGAGTCATTCGATATCTCCCGCAATTTCCCCCCAACCGGAAACGGTCATTCAGGCAAATGAGACAACGCCGGTCGTTTCCAATTCCAAGAGAATGCAACCGATATCGGAAGAGGTCGTCCAAAAAACGGGCAGTTCATCCAGCGGCCATGGAACAGAAAGCGGCGACAGAAAAATTTTAAAAACAGCGAAGCAAAAACAGGATTCGCTGGTGAAAAAATCAGTTGCCGCCGCGCCTCTTCCGAATCTGACAGATAGTACGCTCCAGTCGCATTCGGTTTCGGTGAATGAGGGATTAAGCAAGAAAATGAAAGCGCATCCGGAGAATTATGTCAATCTGGTGACAGGCAGATACTCCACGGGCCTGTTGGGTGGAATATCCGCCGTGCCCATTATGGCTACCAATAATTCGCCGGTTAAACTTGATCTGCTCGTCATCACCATAGATTATATCCAGAGTAATAACAAGGTATTTAAGACCGAAAATCTGTCTTTTTATGATCTCGAACCCGGTGAGTCGGTGACAGAAAAAGCACCGAAGAGTCCGCGCGGAATTAAAATTTCACAAAGAATCACCGTTGTTAATTCCCATCAGATCGAACTTCACTACAGCAATTAGCGATGGGTTAACAATCATTTATTTTTTTATTCAACCCATTCTCACTCCTTGGCATAAAAGTTGAAAAACAAAAGGGTAAATCGATCCGTTGCATAAAAGCCGTCTGGTTATTATCTCAGATCCTCTGATTTTGCAGGTCGGTCAGGTAAATTTTTAAGATTATCAGAATGAAGATTGTAAGAGGAAGAATGGAACTTTGTTTGCTTCTCGTAGTGATCATCGGAATTCATGCCGAGAGACTGTTACATAATGGGTCCATCGTTGGGAGAATATTGCCTTCATCTCCTTCCCCCTCGGTCGTGGCCATCCGTGGCAATGACTCTGTAAGGGTTTTGAGTAACGATGGAAGGTTCGGAATGGAACTACAGCCCGGCACATGGAAACTCATATTTGCCGATAAAAAAAATCCGGGTCCTTTCACAGAGAAAAAAGTTCAGGTATTAGAAGGCCAGCGTATTAATCTGGGGGATATCCGTTTGAGCGAATAAATATACGTGGTCTGGATCCGATGCCAGCAGAAGGAAATTTGCCTGAAATGTTCTAACATTGAATATGAAAAGCATTGTTCTTTTTGGAGCTGGAAAATCAGCGGGTATGCTGATCCTTTATCTCGCCCGGATATGCTCAGAACGCAGCTGGACATTAACCATCGCAGACACTGATCCCGAAGCATTAAAAAAAAAGCTCCCTGTTTCTCCGTTCGTTTTGCCGCTCCAGGCAGATGTGGAAAATTCGTTTGAAAGATCCCGGCTCATACAAAAAGCAGATCTTGTTATATCGCTACTGCCAGCAGCACTACATATTCGCGTGGCGCGTGACTGTGTAGCCAGTTCCAAAAATCTGCTCACGGCGTCTTATGTGGACGATGAAATCCGGATTTTATCCAGGGAGATTAAAGAAAAGAAATTATTTTTTTTATGTGAGATGGGGCTTGATCCCGGAATTGATCATATGAGCGCCATGCAACTGATACATCGTATTCACGGGTCGGGCGGAATCATCCGGACATTCCGTTCGCATACCGGTGGTCTGGTAGCGCCTGAAAGCGATGACAATCCATGGCATTACAAGATTAGCTGGAACCCGGCCAATGTGGTGCGCGCCGGCTCATCCGGCGCGATATTCAAGGAAGACAATAAAATCGTAACGATCCCGTATAAACAATTGTTTCAACAGGCAAAGGAGGTAAACATCGAACCATTGGGCCGGTTGGCGTATTATCCCAACCGGGATTCGCTGGCCTACATACCGGTGTATGGATTGGAAACGGCGGATACTTTTATACGAACAACGCTTCGTCATCCCGATTTTTGTGCCGGTTGGAAAAATATTGTTTCTGCCGGGCTCACCGACGATGAGCTGCCCATTGATGCAGCTATTAAAACTTTCGCCCAATGGAGCGCTCCGTTATTACCATTTACAGATGCCACCAATAAGCCATTGTATGAAAGCCTCGGTTTATTTGAAAGGGCGCCCCTGCCCCCGGTCGCCCGTCGTTCCGCAAAAGTTTTACAGGCGGTGCTGGAAAATAAATGGAAAATGAATGCCTACGATCGGGATATGATTGTCATGTTGCACGAATTTGAATATGAAATCGGTCGTCAGAAATATTATTTACGCAGTCGTCTGATTGTTAAAGGAGAAAATGCGCACCATACGGCGATGGCAAAAACCGTGGGCCTGCCGCTGGGAATTGCAGCCAAACTGATTCTCGAAAATAAAATGCCTTTAGAAGGGTTACATATTCCTATCATCCCGGAGATCTATGAAGCCGTGCTGGAAGAATTGGCACTGGAGGGCGTTCGGTTTGAAGAAGAAATCAATTGACTTCCAGGTGCTGGGTATACAGCGTTTTGTATTGGAGGTCGCGAAAAATCAAAATATACAAACCCCTGCGCAGATACAACAGGTAATAACCTTTTCCGGTTGCAAAATAGGTTTGATCGGCAGGAACAACATGTCCGGGTATGGCACCAATCGATTCAAATTGATAATAAGCCTGTACCAGAAAAATATCTTTGTTCCTGGGTTTAATATAAACCGGCTGCCGCCGGTTCGAAAGGGAGAGCCAGGTTGGTCTCGCATCCCGGTAGTCGGTTCTCGGATGAATCACGGTGAGGTCGTACAGCGTTGTTCCGGTAATATTTACCGGTTCATCATTCTCCAGGGGAATTGACGGGCTCGTAACCGGAAATTTTTCCAGATATTTTTCGTAGAAGGCTTTTCCAAAAGAAAAATTACTTTCTTCGGTCATATCTGTTTGATCGATCGTAAGCGGGTCGATGCCGGTGATACGTTTGAACGCCATTCCCATGGGAATAAAATCGGGTGTCGTACTTTTTTCTGCAATATGACCATAGCCTGCATAAACAAAGATGCGGGCCTGCGGATCTTTGTTTAGAATCGATGCGATATTTACGGCTTGGATGGAATCTCTTTCGGTCGGCGTATGCTGGCTGGCCAAAGGATCTTCATAGGCAACCAATTGAAAACCGATTTCAAGTGCCAACCGGATCATCTCTCCGGCCACGGGCTCTGTTGCGAAATGTCCGGTCTTATAGGTTAGTTTACCGAGTTCCTGATCCGGGAGGGGATTGAGCATTTCCATCGCCAGATATCGAAATCCTTTTTTATATAAATTATCCAGCAGAGAGAAAGCAAAGGCGCGATGTACCGGTTTATTATAGGCTTCATTGAGCATAATCACCCGGTAGTTCTGGGCGATAAAACTGATAAATCTTTCTGCATCAACATTCTTTATATTCTTCAGCTGTTGTATGCTTTTTCCAATTTGCCGGAGTTCAACGTCATCTAATTTTGTGCTGTCGGCCGTCTGTTGGTATTCCAATGCGCCCGCGTAATCACCGGTAAAAGAGGCACACTGACTCAGCAGGTTGTAATATCCGGACGTCGAATATAACTGTTGAAATTTTTTGTCTGAACCCAGTAACTGATACAGCGGATAGAGATAATGCAGATTGTCTCCTGCCAGATAATGCAGATTATTCAGACTTGAATCGTATACTTTAGGATTTACTTTTGCAACATAATATTGAATACTGCGCAGGGCTCCATTGGGTTGGGCCGCAACAAACTGCAGGAGAAAAAAGCAACTGATGAACGGAAAAATATATTTTTTGATTCTCATCATGGGGTATTCATTCCTCCCATTTTAATAATGGTGTCCCATTCCGCAGTGGTAACCGGTTGAACAGACAGACGGGCAACGCGCACGAGGGCCATGCCGGCGAGGCTTTTTTCTTTTTTAATCTGGACGAGCGTCACCGGATGCGCTAATTTTTTGAATGGTTTCACATCGATTGCAAACCAGGCGGGGTCTTCGGAACCGGGATCAGGAAACGCTTCTTTTGCCACCGTAGCAATGCCAACAATCTCCATTCCTTTATTACTATGATAAAAAAAAAGTGAGTCACCTTTCTTCATTGCTTTTAAAAAATTGCGCGCCGCATAGTTGCGGATTCCGTCCCAACAGGTTTGTTTGTCTTTTAACAATTGATCCCAACTGTAAACGTCGGGTTCCGATTTAATCAGCCAGTAGGCCATAATCCTTATTAATTATTGATTGTCAACAGGTGAGCCTTTCAAAGTTAGGAATTAAGGTGGAACGCCTCACTGGTTACGCCTAAAGCTTTGTGAATTTTTATGAATAACCGGACGGTTTATCTTGTTTGACGAATCATAAATCCATCCCTGACCTTTAACAATCAGAAAAGCATCCCAATTCGAAAACCATTCGTATACCTATTATTAGCCGGGCAACTGGCTGACATTTTGCGACAGGTTGTTTTAAGGTCACCACCTGCTTGTCTTCTGGCATGGCGGGTGGTTTTTTTACCAGCCACTCGCCAGCACATCTGCGATATGCAAAGTTTTCAGGGAAATTTTCTTAAACCGGATATAGCCATCCAGGTGCATGAGGCAGGAGAGATCGGTTGAAATAATATATTCGGCCCCTGTTTTCAAGGCATGTGTCACTTTCTGATCTGCCATGGCCAGCGAAATGGATTCGAATTTAACGGCAAAACTTCCCCCGAATCCACAGCAGGTTTCTACATCATCCATCTCCAGGAGTTCAAGCCCTTTAACATGGGATAACAAAGTGCGCGGTTCTGTTTTTATTTTACATTCCCGAAGCGCGGCACAGGAATCATGATAAGTTGCTTTGCCTGCTAAGCTGGCATCGAATTTTTCAAAATGTAAAACATTCACCAGAAAATCGGAAAACTCGAAAATGCGTTTAACGGTATTTTTTACTTCTTTTTTATAAGAAGAATCCATAAATAACTCCGGATAATAGTTTCTTACAAAACCGGTGCAGGAAGCACTGGGTGTGACGATATAGTCGGTGCCGGCGAAGTCTTTGAGAAACTTGACGCAAACTTCTTTGGCATCCTCGCGAAATCCGGCATTGAATGCCGGTTGCCCACAACAGGTTTGTTCTGCATTATACTGCACGGTACATCCTGCTTTTTCCAACACGCGAATCATATTGAATGCGGTATCCGGATAAAGCTGATCTACAAAACAAGGTATGAAAAGCTGTATATTCAACTGATAAATGAACGTTGAAGAGATCTGGAAATAGAGATCATTTTAATGGCGGCATCGGCTGCCTCGGTTCCTTTGTGGCCCTCTTTTCCACCGATTCTTTCGGCTGCCTGGGCGGCGGTATTAACCGTTAATATGCCGAAGATGGTCGCAACCGGTAATTGCAGGTTGAGGGTGGTGATACCCTGGGTAACCGATTGGCAAACGTACTCAAAATGTGGCGTGTCTCCTTTGATCACACAACCCAGCGCGATGAAGGCATCTGGCCGCGGTTTCTTAGACTCCTCCCAGCATTTTTTGATAGCGAAAGGAATTTCAACTGCTCCGGGAACAATGATTTCGCGAATTTTTATTTTTTTTGCATTCAGCAGTTTTTTACATCCGGCAAATAGTTCCTCTACAATGGAAGCATTCCATTCGGTTCTCACCACTACGACCAATGCATTTTTTAATGCAGGAGTAGCGATTTTTATTTTTCCGGAAGAAGACATGCGATATTATTTTACAACGCCCAACCTGGCCAGATAACGGTCGATGTCAAAACCACGGGGTGATCCGGGATATTTATCTTTTATAAGCTGATACATGGATATCGCATCCTGATCTTTACCCATACTTTCATATAAATATCCGGCACGGAATAAATATTCCGGTGAAATGATTTCATCCTGTTCGAAAAACGTACCGGCTTTTTTATATGCCGCAACGGCGTCTTCTTTTTTATTGAGTTCAGAATAGGCATCGCCTAACAAACCGTAGGCTTTGGCTTGCACCTGAATTGCCGGAGTGGAAAAATCACTCAGGTATTTGACTGCATTATTAAAGTCACCCAGTTTCAGGTAACAGCTGCCCGCATAAAAGGAGGCCAGATTAGCGGTCTGGGTACCTTTGTATCTGGAAATAATTTTAAGAAATCCGGCATTTACATTATCTCCATTCAGCGCCAGACGAGCAGAGTCCGTCCGGAAATAATCTTCCGCATGAAACATGGCTTCAGACGCCTGTTTTTCTTTCGGATCGAGGATAAACTGTTTGTAAGCAAAATATCCTAATACGGCAATCAGAATCAATGAAAGGACGATGCCGGCTTTTTTGCCGTAATGATCATTGAAGTGTTTCCATCTGTCGGTCGGTGAAATTTCTCTTTCTAAATGTTCGGGATGTTTAATATCGCTCATGTCTGGAAATTATGAAACAGGGTCTGTTTCAGCTAGTCTTTAATAAATGGATAATTTTTATCAATGTATATGTCTTTATACACTTCGTCGTCGTTTGGTATGGGTGATTCTTCGGCAAACTTCACCGAAGCAGCAACCGTACCGGCCACTCGTTTGATGATCGCATCCAGGTCCTGCTGGGTTCCAAATTTTTTGGTCAGAATCGTTTCGGCCACCTGCAGCAGCGGATCTTTCTTTCTATATTCCTCTACTTCTTCCTTGGTTCTGTATTTCTGAGGATCAGAGATTGAATGACCTTTATACCGGTAGGTCTTAATTTCGAGTAAAGTGGGTCCTCCCCCTTCGCGTGCTCTTTTTATTGCACGGGAAACGCCTTCATGCACGGCTTCTGCACTCATGCCATCGACGATATCACCCGGCATATCGTAACCATCCGCCAGTTTATAAATGTCTACCACATTGGAGGTTCGCTCCACAGAGGTACCCATCGCGTAATTATTATTCTCGCAGATAAACACAACGGGTAATTTCCACAACATGGCAATATTAAAGACTTCGTGCAGGATCCCCTGACGCGCAGCGCCATCTCCGAAAAAGGTGAGCACGGCGTTGTCGGTTTCCTTGTATTTCTCGGCAAACGCAAGACCGGCGCCAGTGCCAATTTGTGCACCCACGATGCCATGGCCGCCAAAGAATTTTACATCCACACCGAAGAAGTGCATACTGCCCCCCTTCCCTTTCGCTGCTCCGGTCGACTTACCATACAGCTCGGCCATGCAGGCATTCGGGCTGACCCCTTTTGCCAGAGCCAGACCATGATCGCGATAGCCGGTAATAAACGGATCATCAGGCCGGCTGGCGGTCATGCATCCGGCGGCAATAGCTTCCTGACCAATATAGGCATGGAAAAATCCACGGATCTTACCATCCATTTTATATTTTTCCTCGGCCATTTGTTCAAACTGCCGGATCAACTGCATGAGTTCGTACCAGTATAAATAGGTTTCTTTGGAAAACTTGGTAGCCACTTGCGTAAATTTGATTTATCCCTGCCGGATCGGCAAAGGCGGGGCAAAGATAAGGGGTAAACAGGATTTTTTTAATGCTTAATATTTTCCATGAAAAAGGTCTTTTTCGCCTGGTTTCTACTTTCAGTTTCCTGCAAATCAACGGAATCCATCAATCGTTTTGCAAAGTCAGCCACCACGGCCAGCTCGGAAATCGGTCGTTCCAAACTTTCTTTTGGACATCTCTGCCGGCTATACAATCCGTCTGCACTCGCTTTATACAGGGATACCAGCCTGTATGCCCGCGGACATGCCGCTTCGGCTGACTGCCGGATCTATGATCAGTCTGACAGTCTGGTGAACCTGATCAGCCAAACGCTCGTCAATTATTTTTCCCTTTTACAGGCTGTTTCGGATAAAAAGTTACTGGCTTATCATGCCAACGACCTGATCGCTTCGCTCTCCGGCATCCAATCCCAACTCATCCCCGGTCTCGCGTTGAATGCAGAAAAAGTATCTGCTATCAAAGGGTTGCTGAACACGGTGTTGAATGAACCCCTGCAATGGTATCGGAATAAAAAACTCGTGCGCACTATGCAGGCAAACGACGTGGCCCTTGACAGGGTATTGGATACCTACCTGTTTATTCTCGATACGGCGTTGACCGGAGAGTTGAATCAGGCCCGCGAAAATTATACATCGTTTGTGTATGCCCCTTTATATGAATTTTCCAGAACACCGGTAGAAAAAGTGATGGTCAATCGGGACTATGCGCAGTTTATGTCTTCTCTGCACGATGAAAATCAGGCGATCCGGAAATTTGTTAACCTGCTTCAGACGATTCAGAAAGATCATCATCTCCTGGCCTTCGGCAAATCAACCGAACGTTTTGCTGAAATAGAAGCGGAGATTGCCAAAGACATTCTGATCATTCATCAAACGATAGCCGAGATTATCCAACTCATAAAATAAAAGGAACATGGCAGATACTCTTAATGCGCGTCAATTGATTCAGCTGGCAAAGCATCTTACCCGCTTTCAGTCGACTATAACGGATTATAAATTGCGCCATTATTCGACCCTGGACGATGATGCGAAAAATGAAATCGAGGAGGCTCTTTCCCTGCTGGCTACGGCCGCCGGTCGGTTGTATGCGTATTCCGTCCAACTTGTTTTTCCGGAAGCGGCGCAGGAACTCGTGCGACTGGGTGCAGCCGCGGAGGGGTTGAATACATTTCTGCAGACAACATTAAAAATTCAACGGGTGCTGGATATTGTCACTGCGGTGGCTTCTCTGGCGGGCGCTGTAATCAGTCATGATATCGAAGGAATTACCCTGGGAATAGATGAGATCATTCAGATGGCTGCTAATAACTAAATTACATCCACCTAATTCGGAACAACCCATGTTATCGCTCCGCAATATTACACTTACCCATTACAAGAATTATGCACAGGAAACTTTTTCCTTTGATAAACGCATCATCGGCATTTATGGAAACAATGGTGTAGGTAAAACCAATCTGCTGGATGCGATCTATTATCTAAGTTTCACACGTAGTTATTTTTACAAATCGGATTTGCAGAATGTACAACACGGCAAATCCGGATTTCGGATCGAAGGAAATTTTGATGACGATGGAAAAGATCAGCATGTTGTTTGTATTCTCCGCGAAACCGGTAAAAAAGAAGTGTTACTGAATGATGCATTATACCAGCGTCTTTCCTTACATATCGGTCGCTTTCCCAGTGTGATCGTCACACCCGATGATGCCCGGATCATTACGGAAGGCAGTGATGAACGCAGACGATATACAGATGCCTTACTTTGTCAACTCGACCTCCAGTATCTCCAGCACCTGATTGAATATAACCGTCTGCTGCAACAGCGCAATCAGTTGCTTCGTTCGCTGGCAGAGAGAATATCATCCGACCGGAGTCTGCTCGATGTATACGATGCCCAGATGTTACGACCAGGTACTTATATTTTTGTGAAGCGGCAACATTTTTTCAGGGAGGTGCTACCTTCCATCTGTTCAATTTATAAATATATTGCCGGTGCAGACGACGACCTGCAGTTGAGTTACCAAAGTGATTTACTCGAAACGAGTTATGCGGAGCTTCTGCATAATTCGCGTGACCGGGATATGATGTTGCAACGCACGCATGCCGGCATTCACCGGGATGATATTGATATCCGTTTAAAAAATCAGTCATTTAAAAATATTGCCTCGCAGGGACAGCGAAAAAGTCTGCTCTTCGCCATGAAACTCGCAGAATACGACATGTTGAAAACCATCAAAGGTTTTGCGCCGATTATTTTACTCGATGACGTTTTTGAAAAACTCGACGCCCGCCGCATGCATCAGTTACTGGCCAGGGTGTGTGCACCCGGTAACGGCCAGCTGTTTATTACAGATACGCACCCGGACCGAATCTGTGGCCAACTGGATCAGTTGTCGGCCGATTACGATCTTTTGAGTCTCAAGTCTGGCGACTGAAGCTGAATGCTTACTTTTGATCCATGGGCGAATATTCCATGGCACAGGCGATGCAACAGTTCCTGAAACAAAGCAGGTTAAAAGGAAACATGCTTGCCTTGCAGATCGCCGAAGTATGGGAACAGATCATGGGAAAAACAATTGCACGGTATACCGACAAGATTGAAATTCATGGAACCACTTTATATATTCAAACCAGCGTAGCGCCCCTGAAGCAGGAATTGTTATATAAAAAAGAACAGATCCGCCAACGAGTAAATGAGGCACTGGGAGAAAACCTGATTAAAGAAGTTGTAATCAGATAACCCGCGGATCCACGACCCGGTAGAGCCAGTCTGCCAGCATATTGATACATATAAAGAAAAAGGCCGTTACCAGTACCGATCCCATCACCACCGGGAAATCCAGTTTGGCCAATGCATCGACAGTTACTTTTCCGATACCCTTCCATCCGAAAATGTATTCTACAAAAAAAGCACCCGCCAGCAATTCGGCAAACCATCCGGTGATGGCCGTGATTACCGGATTCATCGCATTGCGTAAGGTATGGCGCCAGATCACCTGCCGTTGTGATAAACCTTTGGCATAGGCTGTGCGGATAAAATCCTGATTCAGGATATCGAGCATGGAACCGCGGGTGAGTTGCGCAATGATGGCCATGGGCCGAATGCCCAGGGTGATGGCCGGTAGTATGGCATTTTTAATTTGCCATTGTCGGCCGGTGAATGGGTCGGTATCGAAAAGACTTCCCGTCATTTGCAAACCGGTATACTGATGCAGCACAAATCCGAAGATATAGGCGATCACGATGCTCATAAAAAAGGATGGCGCCGAAATTCCCAGTACGCTGGTAAAAATAGCAGTGGTGTCCATCCAGGTATCTTTTTTTATGGCAGCCAGTATACCCAGGGCCATCCCAGCCGCTGTGGCAATAAACATTGCGAGAAAAGCGAGCAGGATCGTGCCGGGCAGTGCTTCCATGAGAATGCTCCATACTTCTTTTCTTGTCTGATAGGAGCGCCGCAGATAAGGGAATTTCAACACCAGTTTCGTATTTCTGCCGACGCCGAGATAGTGTATTTTTTTATCTGTCAGCTCGGCGGAGGAATAGATACTAACCGGGGAAACATCATTCAGGTAGTAGACAAACTGTTTCCATTTCGGCTGATCCAGAAAAAGATCCTTTCGAATATTACTTAAGGTGCCGGCATCTGCTCGCTGGCCCAGTATCAGCCGCGCCGGATCTCCAAAACCCTGAAATAAAAAAAACACGATCACCACCACGCCCAGCATGACCAGACTTCCATGAAATATTTTCGAGGTGAACCGCTGGATCATGATTATGGCTGGCTGGTTGGTATTTGAATGGAAAGTTCCGATACCAGCGGAATCACCGCTGCCAGTTCTGCATAGCTCCATTTATTTATAATGGTTCCTTTTTTCAGCAGAAATATCGTCGGGTCTGCCCGGGCAGCAGTCTTAATAGCCGTTGCGTCACAACCGAAAACGGGGATCTCCCGGCTGAGTGCATTGGCGGAAAGAAAAACGTTTGCTTCCGGGCGATTGGAGGTAACAATGTAAACCGGAATATTTTTTGTTTTTGCCAGTGTATATAAAAGCGTGAAGGCTTTGTTCCATGATGGATTGGTCTCTGGGAAACTGCGGGAAAACAAAAGCAACTTATACCCGGGTCTATCCAGTATCTGGCTGCTGGTATCGGTTCCCGATTCGCTGTTGAGCGAAAAGTCTTTAATTTCAGATTCTGCATTGCCTTTGCGGATGAGTTTATCATACCGTTTAATGAACGTGTACGTGCTGTCCAGATCGGCGGGCAACTCAGATACGGTATATTCCATCGTCTTATTATTTTTTTCATATACAAAACGGATCACGGTACTGTCCGGAACGGCCCCTGGCGGCGCTTTCATTTTTTCGGGGATATTGGCGCCTTTCTTAAACGGAAGACAATCTATCAAGGGGAGATCACGTAAAACATACCATTGAACCGCAAAAGATAAGATGACCGTCAGTGTCAGCATCAGGAGCGCGCTGTTTTTTGGAATCCGGGGTTTTATTTCATTGCGATAAATAAAAAGAAATCCAATAAGCACCAGCAGCAGCAGGTCTTTGATAAACGAACCCATCGCCTGCAGGGGAATGCAATTTCCAAAACAACCGCATTCTTTTATTTTACCTGAGAGTACGGCATAACCGGTTAAAAAACTAAAAAACAGAATCAGCAAAAGTAACAGCCACGCAAAAAGTTTCATTCTCCATCCGAGCAGCACGGCGACGCCGGCAAGGATCTCGAAGACGATCATGATCACCGAGAAGCCAAGTGTATAAGCGTCGAGGGCGGGCATTTGCCAGACTTCAAAAAACTCCTGCATCTTATAGCTGAGTCCCAGCGGATCATTGGCTTTGATCAGTCCGGAGAAAATAAATAAAATTCCAACAAGCAGGCGGGCCGTATTGAGTGCGGTTTTTTTCATGGATTATTTATGCTGCATGCCGCCCCTCCCCGATTCCAATGAGGGCAAACAATGCGTAATTAATTATGTCAGTCAGGTTGGCATCGATGCCTTCGCTTACCAGGGTCTTTCCGTCGTTGGCAATGATCTGCCGCATGCGCTGCAGTTTCATGAGAATTACATCAACGAAACTTTCCTGACTCATCTCCCGCCAGGCTTCGCCGTAATCATGATTTTTATTTTCCATGATCTGTTTTACAAACTGAATCTTTTGATCGAAGAGTTGCGCCGTTTTTTCCGTGCCCAGGCTTACGAATCCATCCGGTGGAAGCTCGAGCTGTATTAATCCAATCACCCCGTAGTTCACCATGGCCTGAAATTCTCCCCGGATATCTTCGGCTACCCGCTGGGTGCCGTTTTCCTGTATCGTGCGTATTCGTTTTGCCTTGATGAATATCTGGTCGAGTATGGAGATCATACGCAGCACACGCCAGGAAGTTCCATAGTCCGCCGTTTTCTTTAGGAAGATGTCCCGGCAGGAGGTTACCGCATTGTCGTACTGACGGAGCGTGTCTTTCATCTTCAAAACTAATATTTAATCATGAATATCTAAATTTACGTAATCAATATGTATTCACTTAATTGTAGGGGCCGTTTACTTTCCTGGGAGGCGCCGATTGTGATGGGCATCATGAATCTGACGCCGGATTCTTTTTTTCGCAGCAGCCGATTGCGTTCGGAGAATGAATTGCTGTTAAGGGCAGAAAAAATGTTAACGGAGGGTGCAACAATACTCGATTTGGGTGGGATGAGCAGCCGTCCGGGCGCAGAAGATATTTCCATTCCCGAAGAAATGGACCGGGTGGTTCCGGCTATTAAAAAAATTATAAAATATTTTCCGCAGGCATTTATTTCGGTTGACAGCTACCGGTATAAAGTTGTGGAGGCTGCCCTCGATGCCGGTGCCTGTATGGTCAACGATATCGGTGCGGGTTCTTTGGAAGATATGGTGCAAATGGCGGTTAAAAATCAGGCGCCCTATATCTGCATGCACATGCGCGGCAATCCCCAGAATATGCAGTCGCTGACACATTATGAAGATATCACGACCGAGGTGCTGGATTTTTTTATCAAGCGTAAAGCCAGCGTCGAACAAATGGGTATGCAGGACCTGATTATCGATCCGGGATTTGGATTCGCAAAAACCATCAAACAAAACTTTCGTTTACTCAAAGACATGCGCGTTTTGGGAATGCTGAATTGTCCGCTCATGGTAGGCTTATCGCGCAAGGCAACTATCTATAAAACGCTGGGCATTGAAGCCGAGCAGGCGTTGAACGGAACAACAGTCATGCATACGCTGGCTTTGACACAGGGCGCTAATATTCTCCGGGCGCATGACGTGAAAGAAGCGATGGAGACGATCCGGTTGTGGGCGTCCTACACGAGTGCATAGGACGCCTCCCCGGCATACTTATTTTTTATCTGTGTGTTGGCGGTGGTTGCTGACCATTCGGCCCGCCGGAACGATTCGGACCTCCCGGACGCATCGGCATCGGCAGAGCAGATTCGGCCGGTGCATCGCTTACATCCACGATCCGTACATTAAAGATGAGGTTCTCGTTGGGTGTTTTGCCCGGGCCAGGCTGTGCATCATAAGCCAGAAATGCCGGAATGTACAAAGTTGCGGTTCCACCTTTACGTAAAAGGCGCAGACCATCATCCCATCCTGGAATAATAGCTCTCCGACCGATCACAAATTTGATTGGCTGTTTTCCAGCTTCATCATTGGTTTCAAAAACTTTTCCGGTCGGGAATGCTTTTCCGGTATAAATAACCGATACCTGTTTGCCGGAATCGATGAGCGGACCGTCACCAACTGTCAGCACCTGCACAAAGGTTCCCATCGCGGTTTTCGTTGCCAGAATATTATGTTCCTTCAGGTAGTCTTCCACCTGTTTGGTTTCTTTCGTGTGAAAAACTTCGGCCGCAGCTTGTTTGTCCTTTTGAACTTCAGCCTCTGTTTCATAGACATCATCTACGCGCATAGTCAGAATGATCTGATCTTTCTTATGAATAAAAGGCGGCAGTGGCTGATTGGATTTTCTCTGAATGCTGTCGCCCAGCTGAACGATCACCGCACTATCACCTTTCCTTAATAAAGGAAACACTTCCATTGGACTATAGGCATTCGAAGGCACGCTGTCGATACGTACATAAGCGGGCATACCGGAAGCAGAGCTAAAAAGAATGGAGTCTCTGATTTTCTGAGAAAAACTGAGTTTCATAAACTGGCCTCTTTTTACCACCGGATTTTTTCCATCGGAGATAATTTTATATAATAAACCGGATTTTGTTTTTTTTAATCCATGATTATCACAGGCAGTCAGGAGCAAAATTCCCAGAACGGCAAAAAGAAAAGAATTGATTTGTTTCATTTCAGATTTATTGTAATTGTAAAGCGTTTTCTTTTACAGATGAGCGAAAGCGCTGGGTCGTTTCTTCCAGTGTTTCACTGCTTCTACCACCGGCTGCGTTTCGATGACCGCCACCTTCAAAATAATTTCGGGCAAACTGATTCACATCAAACCCATCCTTGCTGCGGAATGAACATTTAATTTCTTCATCCCGATCAATAATCAGTGCCGCAAATTTAATTCCCTGAATGGATAGCGGATAGTTAACGAGTCCTTCGGTATCACCGGTTCTGATCTGATATTTTACCAGATCTTTCCATGGGATGCTGATAAATGCGGTATTGTATTCATACAATACTTCCATCCGGTTCAACAGTGCGTGCCCGATAAATCGCAAACGGTTTTCCAGAAAATTATCAAATAGATTTTCATGAATTTTAGAATGATCGATGCCGGTATCTTTCAATACGGCGACCATGCGATGTACCGAAGCGGTGCAGGAACTATAGCGGAAGGAGCCAGTATCGGTCATTACCCCCGCATACAAACAGGCAGCGACTTCTTTATTTATTTTATTTCCCAGTTCAGCCGATTCAATAAAATCAAACACCATTTCACAGGTAGAACTTTTTGATGTATCGCTGACGCCGTAGGCAAACACTTCTTTTTGTGGCTGCTGGTGGTGATCAATGAGCAAACGGATGCCGGGTGCTTTTCCAATCGGCTCTGTCATTTTACGTGTGCGGTGAAGCACATTAAAATCAAGACAAAAAATCCAGTCCGCCGAATTTAAAACGGCATTCGATTTTGATGTAAATAATTCGTAATCCAACACACTCTCCGCGCCGGGCATCCAGCCGAGCCAATCGGCCCAGTTCGTTGGCGAGATCACTGTCACCGCATGACCGAGTGCGATCAGCACATGATAAAGCCCGAGCGAAGAACCCATTGCATCGGCATCTGGTTTCTGGTGCATCACAATCACAATAGATCTGGGCTGCTGAAGTAAAGGAATAATGTCCGTAATAGGTTGCATATAAAACGGTTGCAAAGGTGCAGAATAATATGACCATTCCCAAATCTCCTGCAAATTGCCTTACCTTTGCCCGCCAAACAAAAACAAATGAGCAACCGTACATTCACGATGATCAAGCCAGACGCCTTTGCTAACGGGCATTCGGGCGCTATCCTGGATATTATCATTAAAGCCGGATTTAAGTTGATTGCACTCAAAATGATCCATCTTTCTCCCGAAAAAGCGGGTGAATTTTATGCGGTCCATAGCCACCGCCCTTTTTATGGTGAACTGGTCGAATTCATGAGTCGCGGACCCATCGTGGCAGCTATTCTGGAAAAAGAGAATGCAGTAGCTGATTTTCGTACACTGATCGGTGCGACCGATCCGGTTAAAGCGGATGCCGGTACCATTCGCAAACTTTTTGCCGAATCTATCGGCGAAAATGCCATCCATGGCAGCGACAGCGATGAAAATGCCCGTATCGAAGGCAGTTTTTTCTTCTCAAGTCTGGAGCGAATCTAAGAACTGGATTTTTATGCTATCAAACGGTTATCTCTACGGGACAACCGGGGCAGTCTATTCCTGTTTTTAATTATTTAAAATGGGATAACTAATTGATGTTCAATGGCTATTAATGTATTTAAAAAGGGTAAGGGTAAATACGTAAAATAAGCGCCAAAAGGAAGCGTTCAATGGAATCAATTAAAAATTAAAGTCGCTATGAAATTCCGTTCAATCGCCCCAGCCGTGAAAATGCTTTGCCTCCTGACCGTCATCGGGTTGGCATCGTGTAAGAAAGACAGTTCTGCTTCTACCTCCGATACAAAGGCCGCCACCTTATCCGATTCTTCTACCGTAGCCGATAATATGTACAATGATGTACTGAACAATGCTTTTTATGCTTCGGTAGACAATGAAAGTGTATGGAATGCTGCCGGTAGCCGCTCTGGCAAAACAGCTATCAATTCTACTTCCTCCAATACGACCACGACCGCAAATCTGGGCTGTGCGATATATAGCTTCGATGATAGTGTGCAGGGAGAATATCCGAAGGTGTTAACCGTTAATTTCGGAACGGGTTGTACGAGTACGGACGGCGTTTACCGCAGCGGAGTCATCACCTTTACATTCAGCGGACCCTTATTATTTCCAGGTACTACGACCACGGCAACCTTTAATAAATATGTAGTAAATGGCTACGGTATTCAGGGTGCATATTCAATTGCCAACAATTCTACTGATGTTGGCGGAATCATTTTTACCACGCAGGTCACCAACGGCATCATTACTTATCCAGACGCATCGAATTATAATTATGCTTCGAATAAAACCTTTTCACAGACTGGCGGTTTAAGTACGTTTGGCGATATTACGGATGATGTGTATTCAATTACCGGTAATAGTTCGTTTGCGTCTTCCGATGGATCCAGTCTGGTTTGTACCGTAACGACTCCGCTTGTAAAAGCATTTACCTGTCCGAATATCAGTGCCGGGGTGCTTTCTTTTGTATATGATGAGGCGATCAAAGGAACCATTGACTTTGGAGATGGTACCTGTGATAGTCTGGCCACACTGAAAGTCGGAAGTATTCAGCGTATGATTAGTTTACGATAAAAATAATTTCAAAATGGAAAAAGGGATGCACGAAAGCGCATCCCTTTTTTTATTTAGGCGTTTGATTATTATTTATTCTGTTAATCCCGGAACCTTATCTTTCAGCGCTTCTAATTTTTCTTTACCATAAGAAAACCGCGTAATCACTACGAACAGCACGGGAACGATAAAGATAGCCAGGGAGGTCGCAGCCAGCATGCCACCTAGTACAGTCCAGCCAATGGTGGACCGGGCCACACTTGCCGCACCGGTTGCCAGTGCCAGCGGCAGCACGCCCAGAATAAATGCGAGTGAGGTCATCAGGATCGGTCGCAGTCGCAATTTCACGGCTGCCAGCGTGGCCTCCACCACCGGGATGCCCTGATCCACGCGTTCTTTGGCAAACTCTACAATCAGGATCGCATTTTTGGCAGAGAGTCCGATCAGCGTTATCATCCCAATCTGTGCGTATACATTATTTACGAGGCTCGGTATTAAAGTTAATGTAAGGATCGCGCCCAGCATACCGATGGGTACCGCCAGTAATACGGAGAAGGGTACCTGCCAGCTTTCGTAAAGGGCCGCAAGAAATAAGAACACAAAGATGATCGACAGGGCAAAAATCAGGATGGTACTGCTGCCGGCTTTTAATTCTTCCCGGCTAAGGCCCGCAAATTGATAACCATATCCCGCTGGCAGGGTCTGGTCGGCTACTTCTCTAAGTGCCTGTAAAGCCTGACCACTACTGAATCCAGCTTTCGCATCCCCATTGATTTCCGCCGTCCGGAACAAATTGAAATGAGAAATGAGCGCGGCGCTTTCGGTTATTTTATATGATATAATGGTACTCAATGGCACCATCGTACCCGCAGAATTTTTTACATAATACGTTTTCAAATCACTGATATCACCCCGGTAACTCGTATCGGCCTGGGCAACCACATGAAAGTTTCTACCATATAAGGTAAGGTCATTCACATAGACACTCCCCAGATAGGTTTGAATCGTATTGTATACATCGGTTAGAGAGATACCGAGTTTTTTACATTTTTCACGGTCCACGGTTAAAGCATATCCTGGTGTCCGGGCATTGAAGAAGGTATAGGCCCTGGCTATTTCCGGCCGTTTATTTACGGCACCAACAAAGTTATTCACAACTCTTTCGAAGGCCTTGATATCGTCTGTGCTTCCTTTTTGCTGCAATTCAAATGTAAATCCACCCGTCTGACCCAGTCCGGGGATAGCCGGAGGCGAAATCACCAGAATATTGGCTTCCTTGATAACTGAAAATTCTTTTTGCAACGTGGCAATGATACCTTTTAGCTGGAGTGCTTTATCTTTTCGATCATCCCAGGGTTTGAGGGAGGTAAAGATGGTGCCACTGTTCGCCTTGGTGGCAAAGGTAATGGCATTCAAACCGCCGAGTGCCGCGAAATGTTTCACGCCTTCCGTTTCTGAAATGATCTTCATTATTTTGTTGAGTGTTTCCAGGCTCCGGGTTGTAGATGACGCTTCCGGTAATTCGTAGGTAATAAATAATCTGCCTTCATCCTCCTGCGGAATAAAACCACTGGCTTTATTGCGAAACAGCAGGAAGGTGCCGACGCAGATACAAATCAGCAGAATAATCGCATAGGGTGCTTTTCGAATCCAGCCGCTAACACTTTTGGTGTATCGGTTAGTGACCTTCTCAAACCAGTTATTGAAACGATAAAAGAACTGATTAATTCCTCTGGAAGATTTATCCATATGCATCGGTCGGAGCAGCAAAGTGCAAAGCGCCGGCGTAAGGGAAAGGGCAATGAAAGCCGATATCAATACAGAGATGGCAATGGTGATCGCAAACTGCTGATACAGCCGGCCGACGATACCGGGGATAAATCCAACGGGTACAAACACTGCTGCCAGAATGAGGGCGATAGCGATCACGGGCCCTGATATATCTTTCATGGCCCGTTCGGTTGCTTCCCGGGGCGATAGTTTTTCGACGTCGATATAATGTTGTACGGCCTCCACTACTACGATGGCATCATCCACCACGATACCGATGGCGAGTACAAATCCAAAAAGGGTCAGGGTGTTAATGGTAAAGCCAAGAGGGATAAAAAAGATAAATGTTCCGATAATCGAAACCGGGATCGCCAATATCGGAATGAGGGTAGCGCGCCAGCTTTGTAAAAATAAAAATACGACCAGCACCACCAGTCCGAGGGCTTCCAGCAATGTTCGAAGCACTTCATGAATGGAAACCTG
>JAYWCS010000276.1:0-9167 GCA_043780315.1 Bacteroidota bacterium
TTGCGAATATATGGAGCATTGTCGAGTTGAGTTTTAATTTTTTTGTCCTGCACGAGGTCATCATTAATAGAAAAATAAAAAAGTTTATTGTATATGTGATTTTCATTTTCGCCGCATTCGCCTTATTTAACGTTTTATATATTCAAAAAACGGCTGTCTCAAATCCTATTAACAATACGGTTGAAAGTTTAATTTCCACCATTTTCTGTATTTATTATTTTGTAGAATTATTTCAAAAAGTAGAAACACCCTCGCTTGCAACATCACCTGCGTTCTGGATCGTATCGGCCATTCTGTTTAATACGGTGCTCAGCTTTCCGTTGTCTGCATTAGTGGCTTTTATGGCTGAATCTAATAAAAACAGTTCGACCAGTGCAAAGATTATTTTTAATAATATTGAATTAATAATGAATATTGTTCTTTTTTTGACAATGATTTTATATTCGATCGCGTTTCTATGCAGAATCAAAATCAGGAGATCTATTTCGTAATTTTAATGGGTACCCTGTTGGCATTCCTGCTGGTCGGATTCATTCTGAGCATGTTCTTCTTTTATCATCGCAAGCGGAAAAAACAGGAAAGTGAATTGATCCGACTGAAAGAAGAATATGAACAGGAATTGCTACGGTCGCAATTGGAAATTCAGGAGTCCACCCTGAAAAACATCGCGCAGGAGCTCCATGACAATGTTGGACAAACGCTCTCGGTGATCAAGCTTTGGATGTCGATCGCACCGATCGAAAAAGAACATGAAGCCTACGAAGGTGTTCAAAATTCCAAAGAGATGCTCCATAAAGTAATCCAGGATATGGCGGACTTAACCAAAAGTCTGCATACAGACAGAATTACAGATATCGGACTCACCGAAGCCATTGGTTTTGATCTTGCCTCCATCCGCCGGGCGGGGATTCTGAAAATTAATTTTGAGACCACCGGTGATGAATTTTATTTCCCTGAACAAAAATCGATTTTTCTTTTTCGTATTTATCAGGAAATGATGAACAATATTATCAAACATTCAAAGGCCTTCCAGGTGTATGTGGCTATTCACTATTCGGCGGAGAATATCTTCGTGCTGGAAATTCAGGATGACGGGGTGGGGTTTGATGTGAAAAAGAAAAAAGACTCGGGGTCCAGCGGGCTGGGTCTGAAGAGTATGCGTAACCGGGCTAAGTTGATTGGAGCCGAATTATCCATATCGAGTGAACCCGGAAAGGGTACAATCGTTTCTGTAACGGTATCTTTGAATTAAATCATATTCAGGATTATGGCTTCAACTAACAAGCAAATCACGGTGGCCATTGCAGATGACCATACGCTTTTGAGAAAGGCTTTGGCAAAACTGATTGCCTCCTTTGAAGATTATACTGTTTTGTTTGAAGCCGACAATGGAAAAGAAATAAAAAAGAAAATTGTCGAGCATCTGGTGCCGGATTTGATTTTACTGGATGTGAACATGCCGGAAATGGATGGGTTTGATACGGCCCTCTGGTTAAATAAAAATTACCCTAAAATCAAGATCCTGGCGCTTTCCATGTTTAGTGATGAAAAGACAATTATCAAAATGTTGCGCCATGGTGCCAAAGGGTACATTCTGAAAAATATCGATCCGGAAGAATTGCGGAATGCGCTGGATTCCGTGGTCAAAAAAAACTTCTATCTGTCCGAATATATTTCTGGGAAAATTATCAGCGGATTACATAAGGATGTGGACCGCGCCGAAGAAGCACCTTCGTTAACACCCCGGGAAAGAGATTTTCTCAGTTTTATCTGTTCGGAGATCACTTATAAAGACATTGCTGCCAAGATGTTTGTCAGTCCACGTACCGTCGACGAATACCGAAACTCTCTCTTCGAAAAATTAAAGGTTAAGTCACGCGTCGGGCTGGTGATGTATGCCATACGAAACGGGCTGGTTGAAATGTGATCTTCCGTTTATTTGGACAGGTACATTATTTGGACAAGTACATGCTCCGGTCTTTATACAGTTGTCTGAAATACGGATCTTTCAGGTCTTTGATGAATCGGATCGCCTCACCGGTAGATTTCATCTCCGGTCCCAATTCTTTATTCACACCGGGGAACTTGTCAAAACTGAATACGGGTTCTTTGATCGCGTATCCTTTCAGGTTTTTATGAAAAGTGAAGTCTTTTATTTTGTTGTGACCCAGCATTACTTTCGTCGCCACATTGAGATAAGGAATCTGATAGGCCTTGGCAATGAACGGAGTCGTTCTCGACGCGCGTGGATTGGCTTCGATCACAAATACTTTTCCGTCTTTAATCGCAAACTGAATATTGATCAGTCCCCGGATATTCAAGCGGAAGGCGATTTTTCGTGCATATTCTTCCATGGTTTCCACCACCAGCGGCGTAAGATTAAATTGCGGCAGTACTGCATTGGAGTCGCCGCTATGAATACCGGCCGGTTCAATATGTTCCATCAATCCCATCACATGAAACTGATCGCCATCGCAGATTCCATCCACTTCAGCTTCCTGACAGCGGTCGAGAAAATGATCAATCAGAATTTTATTATCCGGAAGATGTTTTAGCAAACTCACTACGGCATTTTCCAGCTCTTCGTCGTTGATCACGATACGCATCCGCTGTCCGCCGAGTACATAACTCGGTCTTACCAGCACCGGGAACCCCACGATTTTGGCGACGGCGACGGCTTCGTCTACTGTTGTCGCGGTACCATACGATGGATAGGGAATATCCATTTCTTTCAGCATATCACTGAACCGTCCACGGTCTTCGGCAATATCCATGTTGTCGTAGGAGGTGCCGATAATCGGGATGCCTTTGGCATGCAGTTTTTCGGCGAGTTTAAGGGCTGTTTGACCGCCCAGCTGCACGATCACGCCGGCAGGTTTTTCGTGTTCGATGATATCCCAGAGATGCTCCCAGAATACGGGTTCGAAATATAACTTGTCGGCCATATCGAAATCTGTCGACACCGTTTCCGGGTTACAGTTCACCATGATCGATTCGTATCCGCATTCTTTTACGGCCAGCAGACCATGCACACAGCAATAGTCAAATTCAATTCCCTGACCGATGCGGTTTGGTCCCGATCCAAGGATGATGATTTTCTTTTTATCGGTCACAATACTTTCGTTGATACCGGTGCCTTCGAAAGTGGAATAAAAATAGGGTGTTTTCGCCTCGAATTCGGCGCTACATGTGTCCACCATTTTAAAAATGCGGTTGATACCGGCAGCCTTTCTCTTTTGATAAACGGCTTCTTCATTGCCGTCCTGCATGATCATGGCTATCTGCACGTCGCTAAAACCCAGTTTTTTCGCCTCCCGTAAAACTTCTACCGGCAGCGTTTCCATTTTATATTTTCGGATTTCTTTTTCTGCTACGCAGATCTTCTGAATTTCATATAGGAACCAGCGGTCGATGCCGGTGGCCTGGGAAATGGTTTTTACACTTACGCCCAGCATGAGCGCATCTTTGATGCGGAAAATCCGGTCCCATTTGGGAACCTTGATATATTGAATGAGTTCTTCGGCGTGCATTTGGCTTTTGCCATAGTAACCCAGACCGACGGCATTGTTCTCCAGACTCTGACAGGCTTTCTGAATGGCTTCGGTGAAACTTCTGCCGATACTCATCACTTCCCCGACGCTCTTCATTTGGAGACCGAGGGTGTCATTGGCCCCTTTAAATTTATCGAAGTTCCATCGCGGCATTTTTACGATCACGTAATCCTGTACCGGTTCAAAATAAGCCGACGTCGTTTGGGTTATCTGATTTTTTAATTCATCGAGCGTATAGCCGATCGCCAGTTTGGCGGCAATTTTTGCGATTGGGTAACCCGTCGCTTTGGAAGCGAGTGCCGAAGATCTGGACACCCGTGGATTTATTTCTACAGAAATGATTTGTTCTGTTTCCGGGTTGAGGGCAAATTGCACATTGCAACCGCCGGCGAAATTTCCAAGCGACCGCATCATCAGGATGGCTTTATTACGCATGTCCTGAAAAGCAGTATCACTCAACGTCATGGCCGGGGCCACAGTAATGGAATCTCCGGTATGAATTCCCATCGGATCCAGATTTTCTACAGTACAGATGATAACGACATTATCGTTTTTATCTCTCAGCAATTCGAGTTCGTATTCTTTCCATCCCAATACAGCTTTTTCCACGAGTACTTCATGGATCGGTGAGGCTTTCAAGCCCTTGTCCAGCGCGGCATCCAGGTCTTCCTTACCATGTACGATCCCACCCCCGGTACCACCCAGCGTAAAGGAGGGGCGAATCACCAGCGGGAAGCCGATTTCCTGGGCGAATTCTTTGCCTTCCAGCATGGAATTGGCTACCCGGGAAGGCGCCACATCGATGCCGATGCGTACCATCAGCTGTTTGAATTTCTCGCGATCCTCCGCGGTATTGATCGCATCAACATCTACACCGATCAGCTGCACGTTATATTTTTCCCAGATGCCCAGCTCGTCTGCTTCCTTGCAGAGGTTGAGCGCAGTTTGTCCGCCCATGGTCGGCAGCACGGCATCGATTTGATTTTCTTCCAGAATTTGTTCGATGCTTTCCACGGTCAGCGGAAGCAGATACACCCGGTCGGCCATCATTGGATCGGTCATGATGGTGGCTGGATTACTGTTGATGAGGATTACTTTGATGCCTTCTTCGCGAAGACTTCTCGCGGCCTGAGAACCGGCGTAATCAAATTCACAAGCTTGTCCGATAATGATCGGACCTGAACCAATAATGAGCACTGAACGAACTGCGGGATTTTTTGGCATTGTAAAAAAACAAATTCCGCAAAAGTAAGGTTGTGCAGGTTCTTAGAGAAATTTTTAAAAGAGAAGAGAGTAAATTAATTCTTATGGAAGGAAGCCATCTCAATATCATCGAGGAGAACGCCCCCTTTTTTTGCCTGCTGGCGTTTTTCAGCCGTCTGTTTTTTGTTGTCGACCCGGGATTTGATCTTGAACACCCATTTTTGCTTAGCCTCTTCCCCTCGCACGATTCCAATAACAGAACCGACGCTGATGACGAGAAACAACAAAAACTTATTTTTAAACATATTTACAACCCTGATTTCAGATGATTTCTTTAACTGAGACAATAACAGTATGCCAAAAGCTGTACCAGTTTTCAGATTTTTTTAAAAACTTAGGTTATCATTGGCAAACATTTTTTTTCACGATGGGGAGAACCTTTTCCTGAATCCTTATTTGGGATGAATCACCTTTGATTTTCTAAAAATGAGATTTTCATGTTCAGATTTTTTTTCTTTGCGGGCCTGTTTGTTTTTCCCCAGTCCTCCTTTGGCCAACTCTTTCAAACGCAGAACTATCCAACCACGGATTTCAGGAATCCACTGAATATTCCCATTCAGCTGGCCGCCAATTTTGGCGAGCTGAGAGCCAATCATTATCATATGGGACTCGATATCCGCACCGATCACCGGGAGAATCTTCCTGTTTTTGCCGCGGCGGACGGATACGTATTCCGCATTAAAATCGAGCCTTTTGGATTCGGGCAAGCCATCTATATCCGCCATACGAATGGGTATGTCACTTTGTATGCGCATCTGAATGCTTTCTATCCGGCACTCGCCGCTTATGTAAAGCAGAAACAATATGAACAGGAGCGATGGGATGTTTCGCTCGATCTGCCGCCCAGCTTACTGACCGTTAAAAAAGGAGATCTCATTGCCTATAGTGGAAATCGTGGGGGAAGCCAGGGACCGCACCTGCATTTTGAAATCCGCCGTTTTCCTGATGACGTCAATTTAAATCCGATGCTTTTCGGATTGCCGATTCCAGACCATACCGCACCGGTGTTACGGGGTCTTTCGGTGTACGACCGCAACGGGAGTTTCTATGAACAGTTTCCGGCTTTTGTTCCGGTGAAGGGGAATGCCGGCCATTTTACAACGGCCCAACCGCTGCTGATTTTGAAAACCTCTAAGCCCGGTTTCGGCATTGCCGGATTCGATACGCAAACGGGTTCCACCAATCCCAACGGAATTTATCAGGCAGTGATGTATGACCAGGGCATTGAAGTGTCCGGATTCCAGATGGATCATATCAGTTATAACGATACACGGGGCATTAATGCGCATATTGATTATCCAACCCGCGAACGGGGCGGGCCCTATTATCAGTTGTTATTCCGCTTACCCGGTTATACCCATTCGATTTATCGGGAAATGTCGCCGGGTGGATATCTGCATCTGGAAGACGGGAAGCTGCATTATATCCGGATTGAAGTGAAAGATGCAGATGGCAATACTTCGAACCTGGAATTTAAAGTGCGTTATGAATCCGCCGAAAAAATGAAGGAGGCTTTTAGCGGTAAATTATTTTATCCGGGTTTGCAGGATGCTTTTGAATCTGCCAACTGCGCTTTTTATCTGGGAGAAAAATGTTTGTACGATTCAGTGCATATCGTTTATCTGGAGACGATTGCCGATATACCCGAAGCGGTTTCCAGTGTTTATCATATCGGTACGATGCAGGTTCCGCTAGCCGATTCGTTGACGGTGAAAATTAAACCCAATCGCTGGTTGAATCTGAAGGACCGGATTCTGATGCAATGGTTCGATCCGCAAGGATATGAAGTGAAAAAACCCGCTTGGCTGGGTGACTGGGCGACCGCCGGCTTCAAAAATTTCGGAAATTTTCAGTTGGTGCTGGATACGGTTTCACCCATCATCCGTTTCCCGGGCATCGTCGAAAATGCGAATTTGCATAGAAGCAGTCGCATCGCCGTCCTCGTTACGGATAATTACAAATCGGTGAGAAATTTTAAGGCGACACTCGACGGGAAATGGCTGCTTTTTTCAAATGACAAGGCACGGGCTTTCATTTACAACTTTGACGAACATTGTGCGCCGGGAAAGCATGTTTTAAACATATATGCTGAAGATGAAGCGGGCAATGCGTCGGCCGCTGTGCTGCATTTCAGCAGATAAACGAAGTCGTTTCGAAATTACTGCCTATTGGCCCAGTATCCATTCCACTTCACCCGTCATAAAAGAAGCCTTTGAGGTCAGCAGCAAACCGGCTTCATTTACGCCGAGGACGCGGGTATCAAAAACTTCCTGCCCTTTCTTAAATCTTTGCATCTGTTCATTTTTGAACAAAAAACGGTTGAAATCGTACAGAATCTCTTGCGGAGTCCGTTTTAGCCGTATGATCTGATGCTGGATAGAAGGAATTAATTGCCGGGCGATGGTGACCGGATCGAAATGTTTGCCGGTGATTTGTTTGAGTGAAACCGAATTTGGAATTTCCGGTGGAAAGGATTGTGTATTCACATTCATACCAACGCCCACCACCGCATACCGCCAGTCTTTCCCCTGAATGACACTTTCTATCAGTATCCCTGCTGCCTTTCTGTCATTCCAATAAATATCATTTGGCCATTTTACGGTCCAGTTTTGCGGTTCGATTGCCCTCACGGTATCCAATATTCCCAAAACGATGGCAGCAGAAAAAAGGAATTGCTGCGTTAATTCAAGTGGAGCAGGTTGAATCACAAGACTCATGCTCAGATTTTGACGGGGTTCGCTGAGCCAGGTTTTACCCCGCTGACCTTTACCAGCCGTTTGATGGTGGGCGAGATAGGCCAGTCCGTTGTTCGCCAATCCTTCATGAATCCGTGCCATGGCATAGTTGTTGGTGCTATCGACCGATTCCAGCTCAATCAGCTGATTCTCAAATGTTGGACTGCGGGGGTTCTCCGCACCGGGATCTGGCAAAAGATTACTAGTTTTGGGCATGGTGGATGTAGTTATACTATGTTTACCGGAATGAGCAGTTTTTGTAATTTATCATCTAAAAATATTCTGATTATTGGAACAATTGTCAATGTTGGCTAACCGTAAGCCAAATAAATCCGCCCGGTTAGCAAAAAACTCAAAAATTATTAAAGTCATCATACAGGCCATTCAGGATAAAAAAGGCGAAAAAATCATATCTCTTGATCTCCGGAAAATAAACGAAGCAGTATCCGATTTTTTTATTGTATGTGAAGCGGGCAGTACCACACAGGTAAGGGCTATAGCGGATTTCATTGAAAAAGAAGTAAAACAAAAATGTGACGAGCATCCATATATGCATGAAGGCAAACAGACCATGCAATGGGTGATCATCGATTATATCAACGTAGTTGTGCATATCATGCTTCCGGATAGCCGCGGCTTTTACAAATTGGAAGAAATGTGGAGTGATGCCGTAATGGAGGAGCATCTGGCCTGAATTCAAGCTTTTTAATCCGTTTTCTAAACTTTTTTATTTCCCAATCATTATTTATTAGAGGAAGAATATCAAATGCCACAAAATAATATCAAACCGAACGACAGGCCAGGTTTTCCACGTTTCAGGCCCAAGCCGACCGGCGGAGGAGATGAAAACACCCCTAAGAAGGGTCCGAAATTTAATATCTACTGGGTATGGGGCGTAATAGCGGTTGTCTTACTGGGATATAATTATCTGGGCGCCGGTTTCACCCCGGATGCTAAACAGCTGAGTTCCGAAATGCAGTTTCGCAATAACATGCTCGAAAAAGGAGACGTTGAAAAACTCGTGCTGGTTACCAATAAAAATCTGGTTCGTGTTTTTATAAAAAAAGACAGTCTGGAGAAACCCTTCTATAAAGAATTACAGGGTAAGAATTACGGCATCGTGAAAAACGAAGGACCGCAATTTGAATTTGCTGTTCCGAAAATCGACGAGTATCAAAAAAAGCTCGATGATTTTTTCCAGAAAAATCCTTCCATGGAAGTTCCGGTAACGCCCGTTCAGGAAGGCGATTGGATTCCCGGTCTGCTTCAAATTGCCCTTCCTATACTCATCATATTATTGATCTGGGTGATGCTGATGCGTAAGATGGGCGGACAAGGCGGAAGTGGCGGACCCGGTGGTATTTTCAATATCGGCAAATCGAAAGCAACTTTATTCGATAAAGGCACGCGCGTTAATATTACGTTTAATGATGTCGCTGGTCTGGATGAAGCGAAAGTTGAAGTGATGGAAATCGTTGATTTTCTAAAAAATCCAAAAAAATATACCGCCCTCGGTGGAAAGATTCCGAAAGGGGCGCTGTTGGTCGGACCTCCGGGTACCGGTAAGACACTGCTCGCCAAGGCGATGGCAGGCGAAGCGCAGGTGCCTTTCTTCTCG
>JAYWCS010000277.1:0-4298 GCA_043780315.1 Bacteroidota bacterium
TAGCAAAAAAAATCGCCGCACTCATACGCGGGAAAGAAAAAAATAAAGAACAATGCGTGCTCGGTCTGGCGACCGGAAAAACGCCGTTGAAATTATATGCAGAACTCATCCGGATGCACCGGGAGGAAAAACTCAGTTTTCGCCATGTGGTTGCTTTTAATCTGGATGAATATTATCCCATCGAGCGGACCGCCAAGCAGAGTTATTACCGTTTCATGAAGGAAAATCTTTTTGATCATATTGATATTGATCCTGCCAACTGTCATATTCCCGATGGAGAATTGCCCAAAGCAGATATGAAAGTATTCTGTGAAAAGTACGAGCAGGAAATTTTAAATGCCGGCGGAATTGATCTGCAGATTTTGGGTATCGGTTCGAACGGACATATCGGTTTTAACGAACCCGGATCCAGTCGATACTCAAAAACGCGCGTGACTCCCTTGGAAATATCTACGCGCTTATCCAATGCCGGCGATTTCGAAAGTGTTACCCAAGTGCCGCGATTGTCCGTTACTATGGGTATCAGTACTATTCTGAAGAGCCGGAAAATAATTCTGATGGCCTTCGGAAGCAATAAGGCACCGGCTTTGCAGAAATCGATTGAAGGAAATTCAACGGAAGAAATGCCCGCTTCTCTGCTGCAACAGCATGACGATACCTTATTCGTAGCAGATCAGTCGGCTGCCAGTGATCTCGTGCGGTTTACCGCTCCCTGGCTAACAGGCGAATGCGACTGGAATACGGATATCCTGCGTAAAGCCGTGGTGAGTACAGCCCTGAAGCTGGGCAAACCGATCTTGAGTTTAACGGATAAAGATTATAATGACCACGGGTTGAGCGATCTGCTGGCCGTAAAAGGGGATGCTTATGAAATCAATCTGGAAGTATTTTATAAACTGCGTGATAGTATAACGGGATGGCCGGGCGGAAAGAATCAGCCCCTGCCGAACCCGCCGGAAAGAATGGAGCCGTACCCGAAAAGGTGCATTATTTTTTCTCCGCATCCCGACGACGATATTATTTCTATGGGCGGAACTTTTATGCGATTACGTGATCAGGGACATGAAGTGCATGTGGGGTATCAGACCTCGGGTAATATTGCGGTGACGGATGAATTCGTAACCCGCTTTATAGATTTCGCGGTGGGTTTTGAATCGTTGTTTGGTATCGACAATAAATGTTCAACGGAAATTTTAAAAAACGCAAAACAATTTTTAAAAGAAAAAAAATCTTCAGGTATCGATTCACCGGAAATCAGAAATATAAAAGGACTCATCCGCCGCTGCGAAGCCAGTGCAACCTGCCGTTATGTGGGTATTCCGGAAACTGGGATTCATTTTTTGAACCTTCCGTTTTATGAAACCGGAACCATTCAAAAAAATCCGATGAGCGAAGCCGATATTCTGATTACGATGGAGTTGCTTCAATCCATTAAACCGCACCAGGTATATTGCGCCGGCGATTTAGCTGATCCCCACGGAACCCATAAGGTTTGTCTGGAAGTTGTTTTCGAATCAATGAAACGACTGAAAGCGGCGGGAGAACCCTGGGTAAAAGACTGCTGGGTCTGGTTGTACAAGGGTGCCTGGCAGGAATGGGATGTGAGTGAGATTGAAATGGCAATCCCCATGAGCCCCGATCAGGTGCAGAAAAAGCGATTCGGCATTTTTATTCACCAGTCACAAAAAGATATGGTGCCGTTTCAGGGCAAAGACAGTCGCGAATTCTGGCAAAGAGCCGAGGACCGCAACGGAAATACGGCCAATCTCTACGCCCAGCTCGGACTAACCAAATATGCCGCGATGGAGGCCTTCGTTCGCTGGCATTTTTAGTGCAGCGCCCGAAAATATGAAAACTTGGCTATAAGCTTGATTTAGATCAATTTCTTTGCAAAATATTTGTACTTGAGTGGACAAAAAACAACATCTAAAGGTCCTGTTACGTGGTCTCTTGTCAGGCCACTAACTAGTTTCCGATGGAAACTAGTTAGTGGCCTGGGGATATTGATCGGTATTCTGAGCTTTTTCCCCGTATTTTTTAAGACCATTCAGGATCGGAACGGTCGGCAGCTGACTGATATTTTTTTGCAGTGGCTGCCTCCACATAATTTCTCCCTGCTGGTATTCATACTGATCTGGGCATGCTGCGTTTTATTGGTGGTTCGGGTTTACCGCGACCCGCTGATGCTTCTAAATATGCTCTGGGCCTACAATCTGGTAACACTCGTCAGAATGGCTTGTATAGCCCTGATTTCATTGAATCCGCCGGCCGGTTTGATACCGCTCGCTGATCCCATCACGAATATGTTTTACGGAAAGGATTATATCACGCATGACCTGTTCTTTTCAGGCCATACCACGACGGTTTTCCTTATTTTTCTGTGTATGAAAAAGAAAATGGACCGGATGCTGGTCTTAATCGCCTCCATGGTCGTGGGTGTCCTGCTACTCGTGCAACACGTTCATTACACTATTGATGTGCTGGCAGCGCCGGTTTTTACCTACGTGATTTACCGGCTAACCGGGCTGTTTACGGAAAGTGAAAACCGATCGACTACTTCCGGTATGCAACCTATTTAAAGGATATGGGAGGATACCAACCGGCGCTTTTTATACGTTAAGGTGGTTTGGGAACGCGAACCGGGAGAAGAAGAGTTGAAAACAGGGCTCGTTCTTAGCACTTTATTCATTAATTTTGCCAATAATAAAAAGATCGTAATTATTTTTAAGTTAATTTCATTTTTTATATTAAAGAGTTTTTCGCAGTGTATATCCTCTGTTAAAAGCTTAAACGCTACTACGATATGAAAAAATTACTATGCCCTGAATTCGTTTTAGGTGATAAGGTAACTCCGGAACAAGCAGCTTTTTTCCATACAAATGGGGTGATCGTATTTCGAAACGTTCTGAAACCTGAAACAGTTGCTTTTTTCATCGAGGAACTGAACAGGATTGAAAAGTTGTTATTGAAAGAAGGTGTCGATAAAATCAACGGCGTGCCGCTGAAGTTTGGAAAGGATCATGATGGTTCAACCATCATTCAGCGCTTGTGCTTTCTGTCCAATTACAGTGCAACCTTCCATGAATTCCTGAAGGATCAGCGTTTGGTGTCGTTGTTGGAACTATTGGCACCTTACGAAGGTCGTATTGCAGAAAATGAAAAGGACGGTTTGATACTCAATCATTACGTACGCACTCCGGAAAGTAAGTTTTCCCAGATGGGTTGGCATACCGATAGCCCGCGGGACCTGTTCCTCGGGCAGAAGATTATGCCAATGTTGAATGTAGGAATTCATCTGGATCCGTGCCCTTTTGAAAGTGGTGGTCTGCGCGTGTTGCCCGGCACCCACACGCAGGGTGTGTTGCGTTTGCTATTTAAGAAGAAATACTTCATCGATAACAATCCGGATGCCCGCGAAATTGGATTTGATATCAATCCGGGTGATCTGACCGTGCATGATGGCCGCATCTGGCATCGCGCACAACAATCTCCCTTTGTTGGAGAAGCCAGTCGCCGCCGGGTGATGTATGTGCCGATTATTACCGGTAAATACATGCCCAAAGACGAGAACAGCAAAACCCCTTTTTACCATCGGCTCGCTTCCAAAGTACAGAACTAGGATACGCGATTTTTAAATTGAATACAAATGCCTTTTGCACTCATTACCGGAGCCAGCAAAGGAATTGGCAAAGCCATTGCACAACTACTGGCCAGTCGGGGATTTGATCTGCTGCTGGTGGCCCGTTCTTCTGATTTGCTGCAGCAGGTTGCCATGGAAATCAGTCATTTATCTAAAAGACATTGTCATATACTGGCGATTGACTTGTCAGAAAGCGATGCACCTGGTAAAGTGTATGAATGGTGCAGCAAAAATCATTTTGATGTATCGGTGCTGGTCAATAATGCCGGTTATGGTCTGAGTGGAAATTTCGAGAACTACAACGTTAAAGAACATGCCGATATGCTGCAGGTAAACGTCGTTACCCTCGTCGTGCTGACCCGTTTGTTTTTGCCCGATTTACTCAAACAAAAAGAAGCATATATTTTAAATATCGGCAGTACTGCCTCCTATCAGGCCGTGCCCCTTCTTTCCGCTTATGCTGCATCGAAGTCTTTCGTACTAAGCTTCAGCCGCGGTTTATACCAGGAATTGAAAGACACAACCGTATCAGTAACCTGTATTTGTCCCGGCCCGACAGACACCAATTTCGCTAACCGTGCGAATGTGGGTCCGAAGGCACTAAAAGCGGCGGAACGATTCAATATGTCGCCGGAGACAGTCGCTCGTATTGCCGTGG
>JAYWCS010000278.1:0-11821 GCA_043780315.1 Bacteroidota bacterium
CCTGAATCTGCATGTATAATTCTTCGCGTTCTTTCGGATTTAAGGTGGCGCCATTTAATTTTTCTTCCATCGCAATAATATCTGACGGAAGCGATTCCATTAATTTCTTCAGGTGACGCTGATAGCTTTCTGAAAACCGAACATGATATTGCGCAAACCATTCGATGGGGTTATCAGTAAAATTTGTCAGCCAGCTGTCGTGTTCTCCTTCCAGTCCGCTGTCGAGACTGAGTTCATTCTGATAAATTTTCCAGGAGATACCGTTTTCCTCCAAACGTTCAGGGAAAGTATCCCAATGGGCCGGATAGTTATAGTCCACATTATCGTTCAGCACATTCGCCGGCGAATCGATATGTTGTTCTTCCCGAATGGTGCCGGTCCAGAAGTAAAGTCTGTTGGGCGTGGTGCCGGTGAGCGAGGAACAGAAATTCTGATCGCAGACGGTAAAAGAATCTGCGAGTGCATAGTAGAACGGAAGATCTTCGCGGTTATAATGACCCATGGTCCACGGAGAATGTTTGATCTCCGCATTACCTGGTTTTTTTGCATGCAGCCACTTATCATGTTTGCCTCCGTTGCCGGCGTCGATCTGGTCGGTCCATGAATGGGGCAGACCACCGAGCCAGGTCGCTTTGGTATCTTTAATATTTATACGGAAGGGAGCATAGGTTTCGCCCGCTTCATTGGTCTGTAACCAGACCGGATTTTTATTTGGAAGGGGAATGGCGCGCGGGTCATTGAATCCACGCACCCCGCGCAGGCTGCCGAAACAATGATCGAAAGAACGGTTTTCCTGCATGAGCAGAACGATATGCTCGGCATCTAAAAAAGTACTCCCGAGAGTTGGGTCGATCGCCAGGGCTCTTTGTATCGAAGCTGGCAACATACCTTTGAATCCGGCACCGCCGGCGAGTAACGCGGATTTTTTTAGAAAATCTCTTCTGCTGTCCATATCCTTATTTTTTTATCCTGAAGTTTAATTCGTATGCAATAATAGAAACTGTTCCGCGGGTATAAAAATATTATTCGTTACCCTGATATCACAATATCATAATACGTCAGGTAGCTACTAACGACTGAAAAGCTGTACCATTATGTTTGATTTCATGTTTGCCAAACCCGCCAAACAACAACTATTGAAAAGTATCACCCGTTTTATTTTCTTATTACTCATCCTGTATGCTTCCGGATGTAAAGGTAAAATGAAGCCGGTAGGTTACAAGAATGCGTCGGGAGAAACGATCTATCAGAACGCCGGAAGAAAGCAGATGCCCCTGCGTTTGCCGGACGGCTCGGAGCTGGTCATGAAAGATTCTACGCTGATTCGTCTTTTCAGCGGTTTTAATGGCAGCAACCGGAAAATATTTCTTCAGGGCAGGGCTATGTTTACGGTTCACCCGGACAGTGCAAGGCCTTTTATTATTCATACAGGTGCATTACGCTGCATGGTGATGGATACATCGGTTGCCATCTTTACCATCGCTGCGGAAGATTCGCTGAATAAGGGTGGGGAGGAAGTGCTGCTTTTAACCGGGACCCTGCGGGTGATGAAATCTTACCCATCGAAAATGGATAATGAACCCATCCTGCTCCGGTCGGGCGAGATGATGATGATTAATAAGGGAATCGATTTGATGGAAACAGAAAAATTGGATTCGGCTGAATGGAAACAATCCGCTTACGCAAACGATTGATGTAGATTTTTATATAATTCTTGTAATTTATAAGTTAATCTTACTTTGCGTCGACTACTGCGGATAGAATAGCTGAAATATTATTTACAATATTCTATAACCAATGAATGAGATAACTGCTATTAAAGATGGAATTGAGGCTGCATTTGAGAAAGCCTATCACTCGTTTCATGTGAAGGTGTATCGGTTTTTTTTTAAACGGGTACACATCCATGAAACGGCTAAGGAGCTAACGCAGGAGATGTTCATTAAATTGTGGCATTCAAGACATACGCTAACGGAAGATTTTAGTCTCGATACACAGATATTTACCATTGCTGGAACCATCTTCATAGATCACCTGAGAAAGCAATATGCGCGGGATAAAATGCATATTGCCATGCGGGAAGAAATGAAGGATGTAAAACATCTGCAAAGTCCCTCGCCGTTACATGCGCTCGAGAGATCCGATTATATGTCTGTCGTGGTTGAACACCTTACGCCGTTGCGTAAAAAAGTTATCCTCCTGAAAACGAAGAATGGTTTTTCAAATAAGGAAATCGCCAGTGAACTATCCATCTCAGTCAAAACAGTAGAGAGCCATATAACGGTGGCCCTGCGCAAGATCAAATCGCTTTCATCCATTCAATAGGACCTGTTTTTCAACATCCCCTTTCTATTTATTTATAAATATTTATTTTCCACTCAGGGTTTCTTACCCCTTCGTACGTATCCATTGTTAGCATCATCATCGAATGCATGACATGGAGATTACAGACAACCTGATTCAAAGATACCTGAACGGCTATTGCACTGCCGCCGAAAGCGACGCGTTGAACAGATATTTCAAACAGCATCCTGAACTGTTGAATCAGTATTTAATGGAATCATGGAAAGAGGCTGACTCGGAAAATCTGAAAGTTCCCGATGATCCTTCGATGTTACAGGAGATCAGGAAAAAAACATATCAGTCCGCTGTAGTAAAAAAACATATTCATTTCGTTCGCATCGCAAGTCGTATCGCGGGAGCAGCCGCAGTGATTCTGTTGGCTGTTACCGGTTGGATGTTCCTTCGACCTTCCAGTCATTCGCAAAAGCTGGAGGGGCATATATTACCCATCGTTCAGCCATCGAAGAAGCCTGGAACACACGTTATGGAGTGGCAGCAAACAGCAAACCGGACGAATCTGAAATTAAAAATGAAAATGGCTGATGGTTCTGAGGTCATTTTACTTCCGGGCAGCAGCATCCGATATGCAAATCATTTTGCTGATCCTTCACTGACGACCCGTGATATCTATCTGCAGGGACAGGCATTTTTCAACGTGGCTAAAGATCGTAGCAGACCCTTTACGGTTTATACAGGAAATATGTCGACCACTGCATTAGGGACTTATTTCAGTGTACATGAAAATGAGAAAACAGTGATCGTCAAACTGTATAATGGCAAAGTAAAAATACATTCGATCCGCAATCATCCCGGACAAGCTGACATATTTCTAAAGCCGGGAGAACAGATGATTTATAGTCTCCATGCAAATCTTGCAACGCTTTCCCATTTTATGATAGATAAACCGGCAAAAAAACTTTTGCCTGAAGAGACGACTGATAATCATGATATGGTCTTCGACAATACGGCTTTATCCCAGGTGCTGGAAAAATTAGGTCATCATTACAACGTCCGTATTAGTTACGATAAAACGGCATTAACCAGTATGTATTTTTCGGGCAGGGTATTGGAATCGGACTCCTTATCGGTTATCCTGAAAGTGATTGGCAACATGAATGGACTGGAGTTTAAACAAACGACCGATGGTTTTATTGCGCTTCGCCTGAAAGATTAAATTAACGGGGCAGGAAAAAGATCGTCTGACCCTTCAACTCAAAAAACGAGCACTAACATGAAACGACCATTCAACCAACGCCGGCGGGTCAAAGGCAGCAGGACAGTTCATAACAAACAGCAGAAGAGAAAAGTGATTTTATGGAGTTTTCTAAGCATGCTCCTGCTACTAGGTCAGCATTCTTTTGCTCAAAATTCTTCCGTTACAGCCGACGTAACTGGTACGGTACTGTCTGAGAAAGGGGAACTTTTGCAGGGGGCTACTGTTGTGGCCAGGAATCTGAGTAATAAAACAACAGCTTATTCCACATCAGATAATGATGGTATTTTTTTATTCCGCAAACTGATTGTGGGGGATAAATACGATTTCAGTTTTTCATTCTTGGGATATGAAACCGAAGAGCTTAGAGCCTTTGAAGTGAAACAGGCGGCCCTGAAAAACTCGATCATGATCCGGCTGAAAGTAAAGAATGCCGTGTTGGGTCAGGTGGTGGTAACCGCGCTCGGTATTACACAAAAGAAAGCCGCGCTGGGATATGCTACCCAGGAAGTGAAAGGCGCTGTGCTGAATGAAGCGCGGGATAATAATTTTGTCAATTCCTTATCGGGTCGGGTGGCTGGACTGAATATCATTTCCGGAAATGGCATCGGGAGCAGTGCACGTATCACTATTCGCGGAGAATCATCATTAAATTATTTTAAAAATCAACCCCTGATTGTGGTGGACGGGGTACCTGTTTCCAATGATCCGGTTTCCAATACGGGGGGCGGCACGAGTCCGGACTACGGAAGTACACTGGATGAATTGAATCCGGCAGATATCGAATCGGTGAACGTACTGAAAGGTGCGGCAGCAGCTGCACTGTATGGTTCCAGAGCAGCCAATGGTGCATTGGTTATTACAACAAAATCCGGGTTAGGTAAAAAAGGCATCGGCGTTAGTTTTACGACCGGCTACACATGGGAAAATCCATTACTGTTACCAAAATTTCAGAACTCGTTTGGTGGCGGCGCCGATGGTCTCTTTCAGGGATCTAATTTTGGATACAGTAATAATGGATTGTATCCAAATGGGGTGAATGAAGATTGGGATGAAAGCTGGGGACCGGCACTCGATGGCACCAAGATCGCTCAGTTTGACAGTCCGACAGAGAATGGTTTTCTCGGCGGCGATGTGAATCTGCCCAACAGAGGAAATATCATTCCCACACCGTACATCCCTCATCCGAATAACATGAAAGATTTTTTCGTTACGGGGCATTCGCGGTTTAATTCCGTGGCACTCTCTGGTAACACGGATGTCGCCACGTATCGGTTCTCCTATACCAATAATGATGAAACGGGGATCGTTCCAAACAATAACCTGACCCGTAATTCCTTCAACCTGAAAACGGGTTTTAAACTATCCGATCGGTTAACAGCCGATGTTGCTGCCACCTATACAAAATCTATCAGTTCCAGCCGCCCGAATCTGGGGTATGATCACGGAACACCGATGTATGAATTTGTATGGTTTAACCGCAATGTCGATATTAATAGTTTGCGAAATTACTGGCAGCCCGGCCTACAAGGGATTCAGCAGTTTTCACAGGATTATGGCAACGGCCATGACAATCCTTTCTTTTATGCATATGAAAGTACCAGCGGACAAAACAAGGATCAGCTATATGGAAATATTAAAATCAGTTATAAGCTGCTGGACAACCTGACGATCATGGGGAGGGCAGGCACAGATTATTTCAATGATTTCAGACCCAGCAGAGTCGCGATCAGCAGCTCAAATGCACCTCAGGGTTCTTATTCAGAAACAACATTGAATTATCAGGAAAACAACTACGATTTCCTGATTAGTTACCGAAAGGAAATCAAGGATTTCCATTTCGATTTATCAGGCGGCGGAAATACCATGGAAAGATTTCGTGGTCAACGAACGGCAACTGCCGGACAGTTGGTTATTCCGGGCATTTATAGTTTGAATAACAGTAATGTACCTGTACAGAATTATGCCGGTGATGAACACCGCAGAACGAATAGCTTGTATGCATTTCTGCAAACAGATTATCAGGGCAAAGTATATTTAAATATTACGGGGCGTAATGACTGGTCGAGCACATTGCCTTCTTCCAACAACTCTTATTTTTATCCTTCCGTTAATTCAAGCATTCTCTTTAACAGGATCTTTAAAATGTCGGATAAGATCGACCTGCTGAAATTACGACTGGCTTATGCGCAGGCCGGTAATGATGCGGATCCGTATTCTATTTTAACACCGTATAATTATCAGCAATTGTGGAATGGAATTCCTTCGCTGTCGGAAAGTTCCCAGTTGAATAATCAGAATCTGAAACCGGAAAAGAGCAGCACCGCCGAAGTAGGGGTTGAAGTTTCTTTGTTTAAAGGCAGACTTGGATTGGATGTAACCGGCTATAGCACCAGTTCCAAGAATCAGATTCTCTCGCTTCCAACGCCGGTATCCTCCGGATATCGCAACCGCGTGATCAATGCCGGTGAAATATCGAATAAGGGGATTGAAGTTCAGTTAAGTGCCATACCCCTGCAGTTTAGCGGATTCACCTGGAGTGTGATGATCAATTTTGCACGAAATATCAGTAAAGTGATATCCCTGGCACCGGGCGTGGATAATATTGTGCAGGAAGCTCCGGGGGAAGATGCTTCTATTCAGGCGCGGGTAGGCCAACGGATGGGAGCTCTTTATGGGCCTGGGTTTCAGCGTGTGCCAACGGGACCGCTCGCCGGAATGCCAATCATCGGAACCAACGGAAGAGATCAGATTACGCCTACCTCTATTTATCTTGGAAATATAAATCCGGACTGGACCGCCGGTATAGCGAATCATTTTGCGTACAAAGGAGTTCACCTGGACTTCCTGTTTGATATCAATCATGGAGGCGTTTTGGTATCGCGGTTTATTAATAAGGCAACCGGCGCCGGTCAGTTGCTGGAAACAGCAGGCGCCAGATTAAAACATGCACCGGGCGATGTATATAATTCCGATTATTACAGAGACGGGGGGGTATTGCAACCAGACGGAAGTTACGCCCGCAACCTGCAGGTTTTTGATGGTTCTTATAGCAAAGGATTAATCGGAACCGGACCGCGCGATTTTTATAAGCGTTATTATGATCATAATTCAGAAGCGCAATTGGTGGATCGTTCCTTTGTAAAACTTCGTGAAGTAAAGATTGGTTACAGTTTTCCGAAGAAACTATATTCTAATCTCCCGATTCAGAATATCACTTTTTCGCTGGTTGGACGTAACCTGTTACTCTGGACAAAAAATACACAATTCGATCCGGAAACAGGTGCTTCTACCGGGCAGGGTTTGGTGGGTGGTTTCGAAAACCTCAGTCTGCCGACAACCAGAAGTTATGGTGTAAACTTAAATATCAATTTCTAATTTGTTAATTCAAGCATAATGAACTTAAAAATAATTACCGGATACTCAGCCCTTGTGCTTTTGTTTTCCGCAGGGTGTACCAAGAATTTTGATAGTATCAATCAAAACCCGAATACGCCGCAGATCATAGAGAATGAGCAACTACTGCTCCCCGCGATCATCAAAAATTCAGTGCGTAATTATTCTTATATATCTCAATTCGGTGCGAGTGTATGCGGCGACTATTATGCAAATCAGTATAATAGTGGATTTGATGATGCGTGGACGGCCAGTCAGACAGAAGGCGGTTTTCTCTGGAATTTCTTTGACCAGTTAAAAGATGCTGAAAATATGCGCGTGCTCAGTCATCAGAAAGGTGACCGTAATAATGAGGGTGTTGCATTGGTACTGCGTTGCTGGATGTTTCAGGTGATGACGGATAATTTCGGAGACATGCCGTACAGTCAGGCTGTATTGGGCAAAGAGACCGGAAATTTTGCACCGGCTTACGATAAGCAGGCAGATATTTATGCGGCCCTGATGGATTCGCTGAAAGTGGCCAATTCGTTGCTTACAGTTGGTACCGATCCAATCAATGCAGATATCCTGATGAATGGAAGCGCCATGCGCTGGCGGGAGTTTGCCAACGGTCTACGGTTGAGATTACTGATGCGTATGTCGAATGTAGCCAACTCTGCCATCAATGTAGCCGATGAAATGAATACAATGGCAACCGATCCGACTACCTATCCGCTCTTCGCCTCTTATGCTGATCAGGCAGCGCTCGAGTTTACACCAGAACTAAATAATGAATTTCCTGCTTACCATAATCCCCCGATCGGCGATTACCATCTGAGTACAACATTCAAGGCCAATCTGGATACGATGAATGATCCGCGTGTTGCCTTTTTTGCAATGCCGACGCCCAATAGTTATGGATCCGGCGCCCCTTTATTTGGTGCCGTACCGAATTGTTATGGTACCGGAGAATCTTCCTATAACGGTGGAGCTAATTTTCAATCACAGGAATCTCCGATTTTGATGCCCTATCTTGGATATCCGCTGTATGCTTCTAAAACGGCGGCACAGGGATTGATCATCACGTATGCAGAAGTGCAGTTTATTTTAGCCGAAGGCAAAGAGCGTGGGTTGATCACCGGGGGTGATGATGCGGGTACGTATTATATGAATGGAATTCTGGATCAATTTGCTTATGATGAAAGCCGGCTGGATGTGCTGAACGCCTCCATTCCGGCAACAGATCACAATTTTGCCAAGTCGTCTGATATTGTTCCAAGTCCTTCGTATTTCACGCAGGCTACGGTTGCTTATACCGGTACAACGGATGAGAAACTCTGGAAGATCAGAATACAACGTTGGTATTCGATGTTCTACACCGGTTTCGAAGGATGGTCAGAATGGAGAAGAACCGGCGTGCCAACTCAAACGCAGATCGGACCTGCCAGCGCAATCAGCGCGTGGCCCCGACGCACCCGTTATCCATTGTCTGAGCAAACGGTTAACACAGCGAATTATAATGCGGCCCTTTCGGTTCAGGGTCCGGATGATCTGTTGACAAGAATCTGGTGGAATAAATAGTAGTTAAAAATATTTGCTTCCTGCATAATTAAACCGGTCCGCGCATGGCGGGGCCGGTTTTTTATCTTTTGTCGGTAATCCATAGAGAATTATTTATTCACCAGTGAGCCGGCGGTATTGACAGGCAGAGAGGCGAGTGACTGTACTTTTTTATCCAATGCGGACACACTATTTAACAGCGATTCCAATTGCGCCTGCAGTTTATCATTTTTTTGCGTGAGGATTTCATTCTTTTCTGCGAGCAATGCATTTTGTTTTTGCAGCGCAGATATTTCGCTCTGCTGATGTTCAATTCTTTCTGTTCGTTTTTCCAGGGCCTGGATTGCGGTGAAACGCACGCCTAGAAAGTCTGCCTGATTGATCAATGTGTCGTTACCAATGGTGCCCAGTGCATCATGACCGAAAGCATGGTGGAAGTCCTGCGCCATGGGTCCGTAATGACGGAAGATGGTTGGATCCTGACCCTTATAATTCCAGGTGCCTAATTTGAAATTGGCAATCTTGTGTAAAAGGTCTTCCCCATCCACCGGAATTATTTTTTCTTTTTTTGTACTGTCACTGATTTGCGACCAGCTGTTATCACCGTGATTGGCGAGCATGCCCGTGCGATTGGTATTGCCCCCGGTTAAAAAATAATAACCGTTATTGAACCGGCAGATCATCTGATCGTCGGATCCGCTGCCGACCGAACCTGCATTCCAGGGATCGGTATCCCCCAGCATAGCGTTTCCCTTATGACCTCCGTCAAAAAGATTCACGCCCAACACAAGTGAACTAGAACCGGTGGTATTAGAATTCACGCCCCAGACGAATGAATAATTACCGCCGGCACTCGTATTATTACCCATCGCCATGGAATAGTTGCCGCCTGCATCTGCATGATTTCCCTGGGAGAAAGCATACGGATTTTCAGCATTACAATTTTGTCCGAATACAAATGAATAGTCTCCGTTTGCAGCTGAAGATTCACCTCCAGAAAAGGCTGCCACACCAGTAGCGCTGTTTGCATGTCCGATCGCAGCCGAATAGATACCTTTTGCAATGGACCCATATCCCAAACCGACAGAATATTTACCGATGTTTACGGAGTCAAATTCCGTAGACGCGGCATACCCTGCCCGAAAAGCCACTTTATCTGCATACCACATCATTCTTCTTCCGGCCGAAGAGATCGGAGTGTTCTGCACCAGGGAAGGGATATCGCCGACGGCACTAAATAATACACTGCTATCCACTACATGGAGACGTGCCAGCGGAGTGGTCGTTCCAAATCCTACATATTTTCCGTCGTCAAATATTTGCGAGTTTCCGGCCGTGGATGTTCCCGTAAATTTCGCTATATAGTTCGTTGTTCCATTCAAAGCTGAACTTCCATTAGAAATCTGTTGCCAGGCACTCCCGTCATTATACCAGAATGTACTGCTGATCGTGTCGTAAACCAAAAGCCCTTTCGTGTTGGGGATGGTAAGCCGCGTGGCGGTACTGGTGCGGGGAAGCAACAATCCTTTGTTTACCGATTTAATATCCGACAAACGTATCGTTGAAATCGACCAGCAGTTGACGGAGGTCAGGGGATTATTTTTATTCCATAAGCATCCGCTCCATCGGAACTACCTTCGAAGAGATAAGGATTGACGGGCTGAGTGCGGGCATACACCTGAAATATTTCAAGGATGACTTCACCGGCACTTGCCGCGGCGAGTATTGCCACGGTTCCACCGGCGCCGCCGCCGGTAATTTTTGCGCCGTAAATTCCAGCGGCTACCCCGCGTTGGCGGCAGAGATCCACCAGCATGTCAGTGGCCGCTGCGCCCAGTCCGCATTCGGTATAAGCATAATGCGACTGATACATTAATTCGCCCATCAGGGTAAAGGCGCGCGCGGAAGGAACGGCTGAGGCACCCCGGGAGAGTTCTGCAAATAATTGAACGCGGTGATTTTCTTCCACCGCATACCTTGTATTGGCGCGTACAGGATAGATCACGCCGTCTTTTAAGGGAGTAAATGGATCAGGGTGTTCATGATATAAATCGAGGTATTCTTGTCTGCTGATATTTTCCGGTAACCCGTTTTCATATTTTTCATAAAATAAAGAACGCGAAAGATTGGCCAGATAACCGTTCCAGCGCGGATCGCTATAGCGGGGAATCGTCGATTGCTGATCCGGTGTAACCGCGATATTTTCAAAATCACAGATCATTTTATATCCCATGAAGGCGGCTGCCCGGGCCGCTTCATATTCAATACCGGATACCTGATGACCCACGCCGGAATCGATACCCCATATATTTAATTCTTCCGGCAAACGGATGAGTGGCTCCGGGTTACAGGGCTGGCAAACCAACGGCATCACAAATCCCTGCTTGCCGCTCACGACCGCAATCTGATCCATGATTCCGCAGGCGGATTCAGCAATCACATTCTCCACCCACTGGCATGCCAGGGCGAGTTCCACGCCCGCCAGTTCGATATCATACGCGGCGGCCGATGCTTTCATCACGGCCACTTCGATCGCTGCTGAGGAACTGACACCGCGGTTGAACGGGACCGTCGATTCCATATAGAGGCGTATGCCCCGGCTTATTTTTTTCGGATATTTTTTTAACAGATAATGGATGTTACCCAACACGTAGGCCGTCCACCGCAGGTCCGGCGACTGATTAACCAGCTTCCGGACTTTTACTTCATCTATTAATTCATCCAGACTGATTTTAAAATTTCCCTGCCAGCCGGCTTCGCTTACATTTTTATTTTCTAATTCCACGAACGAATCGTCGGTTAACTGCGCGGCGGCATGGGTTGCTTCGCGGATAGTGGATTCAAAAACCAGTCCGCCGGTATAATCATCGTTCCCCCCCATGAGGTCGAGGCGGCCCGGTGCCCGTGAAATATATATTGGATCGTTACCGGTAAAGAAATTTTTCGCCGATTTCAGTGCGATTACTTTTTCCTGAAAATGCATGTCGCCGCTTTTTTAATTGATGTGCCAGATTACGAGATCCCTGCGGTTTTATTTCCGAATATCCTTAAAACTTTGAACAAGATAAGCCAGCGCTTCTTCTGTCTGTCTTGGATTGATGGGCAGTGTAACCAGTTGTTCGCCCAGCTTCTCAGCGTGCGGAAATTGTCCTTTTTTAAATCTACGATTTTTGAATGCGGTGGAATAATGTAGCGGGATATAATGAAAACCCAGTTTGATACCGAATGTATGCAGCATATTATAGATCAGATCTTCTTTGTTCATGCCGAATTCTTTCGGATCGATCATCACCGGATAAAGATGAAAAACATGTTTGTTATAAGACCGAA
>JAYWCS010000279.1:0-2713 GCA_043780315.1 Bacteroidota bacterium
AGTGGATTTTCAACGACGTAATTGAAAAACTCATGCATCAGGTTCCGCACCCTTATCCAGTATTAAAAACCATTTGGGCTTGTAATGCCTAATCCTAAAGTTTTATAATATTTCTGAATTAAATAAAATCATCGCGCGACTAACGGAAATGGGTACCTACAAAGAAGGGAATTAATTTTATATCACGGGGTCATGTCCATGGCCACCCCAGGGATGACAGCGCGAAATCCGGCGTATCGCCACAAAACCACCTTTAAATATTCCGTATTTTTTCAATGCATCGATTGCATATACAGAACAACTCGGTGTATAACGGCAGCTTGGACCAAGCCACGGAGAAATGGCCAACTGATAGATACGAATCAGCCAGATCAACGGAAGACTAAGTATTTGTAGAATGAACCGCATGTATTGTATGGATGAGTTTATCCAGGGTTTGTTTTATTTTGCCGGCAATCTCTTCATACAAAACGATTTCGCGTCCTGTATATATGAAAAACAAATGAAGCAGCTGCTTGTTTTTCAGAACCTCTTCTTCCAATACTTTTTTCTGCAAACGATAGGCTTGCCGGGTAAGGCGTTTAATCCGGTTACGGTCGACCGCCCGGGGAAAATTTTTTGAGCTGACCGTAAAGCCTGCTTTGATTTCTCCCGGACCCGGAGCTTTCCGATAAATTAATCGAAACGGAAAGACATTGATTTTGTTTCCGTTATCGAACAACGTATCAATTTGTTTACGGCTTTTCAGTCGTTGCGATTTACCCAGCGAATATTGTTTCGGCATCGTCTTGCTATTTCCCAAAAATAAAGAGCCCCGGATGACCGGGGCTATATTTCTAACTATTTTAATTCCTTTCGTTGTCCTGTTCCCTTACTAAAAATATCAGATAGGGATTGATCCTGTATATCCACCTCGTATGCCTTCCACATACAGCACGGCCTATTGAGTTTATTTGCCCTTTGATTCGTCAGAAACAGAGAGTTTAGCGCGGCCCTTGGCGCGACGGCTAGCCAGCACTTTACGTCCGTTGGCAGATTGCATGCGTTTACGAAATCCATGAACTGTTTTACGACGACGGGTGTGGGGCTGGAATGTACGTTTCATTATTTAAATTTTAGCTCTTAAACACCTGATATTCAGGCAGTTTTCTTTTCTTTTATCGGGTAAAAAACCCGACCCTGATTGAAAGGGAGGACAAAGCTAAATAATTCTGGACTGTTTACCAACAATAACCGGGTTTTATCAGTATTTCACTGCAAAATACCCTTTCGTTATTTGGGATACCGTGCTGTCCGTAACGGAATTTGCGGTAAAACTAAAAGTGCCGATGATTCGGCCTGCCACCATATCATTGGATAAAATGGTGAGTGTACCAACTGAATCCGAAACCCGCGTAGGGCCCGCGATACCGGGGGTGAAGGCGCCTTTGATGACTGCGTTATCATTAAATGTATGCGCACCCGGCGTCAGGGTAGACGGCATGATCAGGTCCAGATTCCGATTCCCGTCTGAGGCTATACCGGCAATCGTGATAAATCCGCCGATCGAATTGATCTGAATCTGCGAACCCTCGAATTTAGTGCCGTCGATGGTTGCCAGCAGGGTATCGGTCGTGCCGCCTGATGGCGGCGGTGGAACGGTACCATTGAGGTAAGGAATACTATTAAAAACACCCTTGGAAATTACTTTGGTAGACAGACCCACGGGGTTGGTCAGGACAAATAGAAAAGTACCGGTCACCGTTTTATTGATGGAATCGATACTGGAAATAATGACTGTCCCGGTACCGGTGCCTGTATTGCTGAGATACACATTCTGGAGACTGTCATTCAGATTGACATATAAAGCATATCCCGAAGAAAGGGAATTTATATTATAAGTGCCCGGTTTGAAAGAAGGTAATATCATCGAGATCTGCTCACCGGTTTTCCCCAGACCAGATATACTCACGACCCCGCTATTTATCAAGGCTCCTTGCAGACTGTCGGCCGTCCAGGCGTTACCGTTGATTGTTGCTGTAAAATTTCCTGTGCCAGGGCCTACGGGTGGATTCTGGTTGTGTTCCACACTGACTTCCTTGGAGCAGGATACAAACGAAAACAAAAAAGCAATCAATAAAAGGTAGTAGGGTTTCCGCGATTTCATATGCAGGCTTTCGATTATCAAAAGAAATCTTTTACAAAAATACTCTTTCCGATTTGATATGCGCTCCATAAAAATAAGTTGCGTGATGGTCAAAATCGTCGGTTGCATCGGTTGTAAAAAACGCGATCTCCCGCTTTTTACTGCAACGCGCTTCTATTTCAGGATGATTATTCAAATAGTGGACCAGGCTATCCGCAACGATTTCGCCCTGTGTGATCAATTGAATGGATGGAGGAAAAAACATACGCAGTTTTTCTATCAGCAGAGGATAATGTGTGCAGGCGAGCAGAACCGTGTCGATCTCAGCCGATTGGGACAGCAGGGCATCCCGGTATTTCTGAACGAAATAATCAGCACCCGGTTCGTTCTGTTCATTATTTTCAATGAGCGGGACCCACATCGGACAAGCCTGCTGATACACTTTCACCTGGGGAAACAACTTATTTATTTCCAGCACATAGGATCCTGAATTCACCGTACCGCTGGTGGCGAGGATTCCTACATGACCCGTTTTAGAAAGTGTTCCGGCTATTTCGGTGGTCGGCCGGATTACACCCAACACTCTGT
>JAYWCS010000280.1:0-3324 GCA_043780315.1 Bacteroidota bacterium
ATCACCGGACGGCTTTTCCATTGGCAATGGAAAATTTTATCAGCCGCACGAGTTAAAGATTGTTAAAACCTTTCGCTTTGAAGGCGAATCAGATCCTTCAGATTCTTCCATTCTTTACTTGATGGAGGGAAACGACGGAACACTTGGATATAGCGTCGACGCCTATGGTGCTTTTAGTAACCACGATGATGTCGATTACAATGGTTTTATTGTAAAAATCCCGGTGGAAGAAAGAGAAGACCAATTGGTATTTTGATATCAAATATGAATCTCTCCCTGGATTCCGTCATCCATCGTTTCCCCGGTTAAAACGGCTCCCATCATTTTAATCAGGGAAACGATTTTGTTGTTTTTCGTATCCCAATAATATACGTCGAGCGGTCTCACTCTAATGAGCGTGATACGTGGATCGTCCTTTCCTTCAGTAAACCATACTTTAGCGATCGGTGTCCACAACTCTTCAATCTTGTCTTTATCCATGGTAATAATAGCTTCTCCATAAATACTCAAATATTCCGACCTGCTTTTATTGGCATAAAAAAGCTGCACGCGGCGATCGCTTTGAATATCCCTGTTTTTTTCGCTTCCTGCCACACTCATGAACCATATATTACCGTATCCATCCACCTGGGCGGTAGACATAGGCCTTGTTGCCAGTGGCAACTGACCCAGCTGAGAGGTAAAAAGGCAGATATCTTCTGCTTCAATCAATTTCCGCATTTTTTCAAGCGCCTCAGTTCCGGATAAATCCTGAAAATTTCCCATGGTATTTGTTTATTTGATGACGTCAATTTTCTTGCCAGCACACGTTCCCGGGGTAACGATCCGGATGAATTGGAAATCTCCCACAAAACACTAAAAAAATACCCAATTTGAATTACATTTACAAGTACTCCAAACCAACCGGTCATTCATGCGATTTGAAGATGCTCAGATTTCTATTTTAAATAAACTGGAGAATGAGCTGCCCAACCATCTTTTTTATCACCATGCCCGGCATACCCGCGAGGTTTTAACGGCAGCCGAAGAACTTGCAGCGTTGGAAAATATCACGGAGACAGACCTTGTCATCCTCCAAACGGCGGCACTTTTTCATGACACCGGATTTTTAAAAGTTTATGCAGGCCATGAGAGCGCTTCCTGCGACCTGGCAAAGTCATTGCTTCCGGACTATGGGTATAGCCCTGAAAATATCCGGGAAATTTGTGATTTAATTTTGGCGACCCATCTCCCCCAAACACCCACCGGTCTGAGGGCCTCCATTTTATGTGATGCAGATCTCTCCTATCTTGGCACCACCGACTATAAAGAAAATGCCGAGAACCTATATCAGGAAATGCATAGCTCAGGCCTGATTAAAAACAGGGCCGAGTGGATGGACCGGCAGATCAGGTTTCTTTCCGAACATCAATATTTCACTCTGTCTGCGAAAGAAAAGCTGGGCCCGGGCCAGCAACAAAACTTACTGGCTCTTCAAACAGAATTAAATTCTTCCCATTCGGTTACCGATCATAATAAATTTTATTTTAGTGACCTGATCCAGATTCTTGTCGGAGTGATAATGGCCTCTTTTGCACTGGTTGGTTTTTTAGTTCCCAATAACTTTTTTGACGGCGGTATCACCGGCATCTCGCTGCTCATTCATGAGATATATCATTTCAACCTGGCTTATGTCATTGTGTTTGTCAACCTCCCATTTGTGGTGATGGGATTGTTTACGATCAATAAGGCCTTTGCGTGGAAAACACTATTCTGTATCATTTTACTCGGTATCTGCCTGCATTTTATACATTATCCGGTGATCACTTCGGATAAACTGCTGGTATCCATTTTCGGCGGATTTTTTCTGGGCATCGGCATCGGACTCACCATGCGGGCCGGATGCGCCGTTGACGGAATTGAAGTGCTGGCGCTTTATACCTGGCGCCGGACCAGTTTCACCATCAGCGAAATTATTCTCGCTTTAAACGTACTCATTTTTAGTATTGCCGCTTTTCGCTTCGGTATTCAAACTGCACTGTATTCGATGCTTACTTATTTTACGGCAACGAAAACAATCGATTATGTGGTGGAAGGAATTGAAGCTTACACCGGCGTGACCATCATCTCCGGAAAAAGCGAGATGGTCAAACACCGGTTGGTGAATGAACTGGGGAGAGGGATCACGATTTATAAAGGGGAAAGAGGTTTTCTACCCGGGAAGTTTCATGTGCACGCCGAGGTGGATATTATTTTTACTGTGATCACGAGACTGGAACTCCGGAAACTAAAGAACCTCGTGGCCGAAATCGATCCACAGGCATTTATTTTTGCCCATACCATCAAGGAAGCTTCCGGCGGAGTGATGAAAAGAAGGCATATTCATTAGCAAACGCAAAATTCAACACATGACATTTCAATTAATTTACCCCCCTGAACGAAAGGTCATGACCAACCGATTGCTCTTCCTGCTTTCTGCTTTTCTTCTCCTAAATGTCTGTCGCTTTTCTTCCATCTCAATGCGTCTAACGAACTTTCCGGTTTAACGGTTAATCGTAGTCTGGAAAGTAGCCGATAGCGTGTAGCTGGCATATACTAACCAGGGCATCGATATCCTGCATATCGATAAGCAAACCTGTAAACATATCGCAGCTACAAACTCATGAAGTAGTCTCCTGAGGATTGAATTGTTTAAGAGGTTTGTGTACTCAGCGAGCGGAAATCAACGGGTACCAGCTTGCTTACGCCAGCTTCCTGCATCGTAACGCCATAGATTACATCCACACTATTCATGGTCATCTTGTTATGGGTGACGATAATGAACTGCGAGTTGTCGCTGAACTGCCGGATCATATTCGTAAACTTTCCCACGTTCGCATCATCCAGTGGTGCATCCACTTCATCCAGAATACAAAACGGGGCCGGTTTGATCAGGTAGATCGCAAACAACAACGCGGTTGCCGTCAGCGTCTTTTCTCCGCCACTCAACTGCTGAATGGAGGAAGGTCTTTTACCTTTTGGCTTGGCCACGATATCAATACCGCTATCGGCGAGGTTATCGGGATTTTCCAATATCAGGTCGGCCGTATCTTCTTCTGTAAATAAAGCCTTAAATACTTTTTGAAAATTCTTCCTGACCTTCTCAAAGGTTTCCAGGAATTGCTGATTAGCGGTGGTTTCCACTTCCTGAATGGTCAGCATCAACGTATCCTTAGCATTGACCAGATCATTTTTCTGCTCCACGATAAAGTCATATCGTCTTTTCATTTCCTGATACGCTTCCACCGCCGTCGGATTCACTTCGCCCAGATTCTCCAATCGTTTCTTCATCCGGTCGGCCTTCTC
>JAYWCS010000281.1:0-9220 GCA_043780315.1 Bacteroidota bacterium
TGGGTAAAAAAGGAAGTACCATCCCCGGGGGTCGCATTCATAATTTCAGGCATTTCATGGATTTCCCGGATGTATTCAAGCGTAAAGGGCAACGTAAAAAACCATTTGCCCACCCCCTCGTGAGCCGCGCCAACCGCATTACCGACGTGGTGCTGCAACAGGATATCATGCTTCATTTCCCGTATCATTCTTTCAATCCGGTCATCGACATGCTACGCGAAGCAGCCATCGATCCCGATGTGACGGCCATTAAGGTAACCTGTTACCGTCTCGCTTCAAATTCCAAGGTCATCAACGCCCTAATCAATGCATCCAGAAATGGAAAACAGGTGACGGTGATGATGGAATACCGCGCTCGATTTGATGAAGAAGCTAATCTGGAATGGAAAGTCCGGTTGGAAGAAGAGGGTGTGAAAATGGTTGACATCATCCCCAGTATGAAAGTGCACTCCAAACTTTGTCTGATTAAGAAAAAGAAAGGAACCCGTACCATCTATTATGGATTTGTAAGCACCGGGAACCTAAATGAAAAAACGGCAACAATGTACAGTGATCATTGCCTGCTCACGTCGAACCGTAATATTATGGCAGACGTGAACCGGATGTTTACCTTTATGGAAAAATGGAAAAATGGTTTGGCTCCACTTAAAGCCTGCAAGACTTTAATTCCCTGTCCGATTTTTTTACGTAAAGAATTATTTCGCATGATCAATGCAGAAATTAAGACTGCAAAAAGTAAAAAGCCCGCTTCGATCACATTAAAAATGAATTCGCTTTCTGATGAAGAACTGATTTACAAACTATACGAGGCCGGACGGGCCGGGGTCGAGATCCGCCTGATCGTACGCGGTATCTTTTGTATGATGCCCGAAAATAAAAAATTCAAAAAACCGGTGACGGCCATCAGCATTCTGGATGAGTATCTGGAACATGCGCGGGTCTTCATTTTTCACAATCAGGGCAAAGAAAAAGTTTATATATCTTCGGCAGACTGGATGGTGCGTAATATGGATCACCGGGTGGAAGCAACCTGTCCGGTTCTCGATGTGAAAATCCGTCAGGAGTTGAAAGAAATTCTGGAAATTCAACTCGCTGACAATGTCAAAGCACGTTGGCTCGATAATAGCCTGCAGAATAAATATAAAAGAGACCAATCAAAAAAAGTGCGTTCACAAATAGAAATTTATCAGTATCTGACTCAAAAAACTACCAAAGCCGCGCCTCTACCGGAACCAGCACCTACCTTGATCCCAGACCAGATGATACCCATTTAAATTCGCTGACACATGATTTTAGGAGCCATTGATATTGGTAGTAATGCAGCGCGCCTGCTAATCACGGAAGTAACCATAAAAGATAAAAAGGCTGTTTTTGAAAAATTAAATCTGGTACGCGTTCCGCTCCGTCTGGGTTTCGACGTGTTTGAAAAAAAGGAAATCTCCAGATTGAAAACAGACATGTTTCTCAATACCATCCAGTCTTTCAAATATTTAATGAATGCCTACGGAGTTACAAAGTACAAGGCTGCTGCTACTTCTGCTATGCGGGATGCGCAGAACGGACCGAAAATTATCGAAACAGTTGCGGATTCCACCGGGATAAAGATAGAAATTATCAGTGGTGATGATGAAGCGGCCTTTATCTATGAAAATCATATTGCGGAAAATCTCACCAATGATAATTCGTATTTGTATATTGATGTGGGGGGAGGCAGTACCGAACTCACCTGTTTTTCCGACAACCAGCTATTGTTTAAAAAATCTTTTAATATCGGCACTATCCGTTTGATTAAAAATCAGGTCACCGAAGCGCATTGGGATCAAATGAAGGATTTTCTGAAAAAAGAAATGCGCACCATGGTGAAACATCTCACCGCCATCGGTTCGGGCGGAAATATCAATAAGGTTTTCTCTCTCTCCAAAAGAAAAGATGGAAAGCCGCTCCCATTGGAACTCTTGAAAGATTATTACAAAGAACTCAATAGTTTTTCAGTGGCAGACCGCATGCGACTCTACAACCTTAAAGAAGACCGGGCCGATGTCATTGTACCCGCCCTGCAGATATTTATTAATGTCATGCGTTGGATTGATGCGGAAGAAATTTTTGTTCCGAAAATAGGTTTGGCGGACGGCCTTATTCAGGCACTTTATAGAGAGCTACAAACCATGTCCGTCTGAGGAATTTGAAGATGTGTGAGGAATACGTTGAATATTGGATAACCCCTGATTTTAACAATGCAGGAATAGGTGATTGTAGTAATGCGAAGATGAGCAAATGAAATGTTGAATTTTTCAATCTCCCACAACGGCACACTTCCCAAACTTGCTTTCCACACGTTCATACTTCCAAACTTGCTTTCCACACCTTCACACTTTCCACCCTTTCATCCCCCCAAGTTGATCCTAAAAAGAGATTATCTTTAATACTTAAATAATATTGATGGTTGCCAAAAAAATAACAACACATATTTTACAGAATATGAAAGCCAATGGTGAGAAGATCTCGATGATCACTGCCTATGATTTTTCATTTGGCCGGCTATTTGATCAAGCGGGCATTGATGTGATCCTGGTGGGCGATTCAGCGTCCAATGTCATGGCCGGCCACGAAACAACACTTCCCATTACGCTCGACCAGATGATCTATCATGCTTCCTCCGTTATCCGGGGCGTGAGCCGGTCGCTCGTAATCGTGGACCTCCCTTTTGGTTCTTATCAGTCCAATTCCAAAGAGGCCCTGATCTCGGCCGTCCGGATAATGAAGGAAACAGGAGCGCATGGCGTGAAACTTGAAGGCGGAGAAGAAGTACTCGAATCGGTTAAACGAATCTTGGCAGCCGGCGTACCGGTGATGGGGCATCTTGGACTGACCCCTCAATCCATTTATAAATTCGGAACCTATACTGTTAGGGCAAAAGAGGAAATGGAAGCCAACAAACTAAAAGCGGACGCAAAACTGCTGGAAGAAGCCGGCTGTTTTGGTCTCGTGCTGGAAAAAATACCGGCGCTGTTGGCTAAAGAAGTTTCCGAATCGGTGGCTATCCCGGTAATTGGTATCGGTGCGGGTAAGTATTGCGATGGCCAGGTACTGGTGATGCATGATCTGCTGGGCATCAACACCGAATTTAAACCCCGCTTTTTACGTCAGTATCTGAATCTGCACGAACCCATCACGCAGGCGGTACAGCGATATATCCGGGATGTGAAGTCGAATGATTTTCCCAATGAACAAGAGCAATACTGAAACCAACACAAGCAATTCTAAAACGAACAGGAGCAACACTAAAATAAACCAGAGCAACACTAAAACGGACAAGAGCAATACCAAATCTCCTGCATTTACCGGATATCTGCATTCAGAATATCGTACAACTGAATACGACTATTGGTGCTTTTCAAACGTAAATACATTGATTTGCCGGAGCTCGCGCCCTGCACTTCAGCCACCACTTCTACTTTCTCCTATAACAATTGCTTCATTAACTTTTTCTCTTTCTGAATCCGATTTTTTGCGGCGCTGAAATCATCCGCACTACCACGATTGGTCGTCTCTGTCAGAACAGCCACCGCCGGCTCCTTGTAATTGGAAGATTCAAGATGTAAAATCTGACCGGAACAAATTCGGCTGCCCGAAGTGGACTCCGTGGCATCGGGCAATGACTTTGCAGTTTCCGGCTTGCTCAATAAGGTTAGGGAAGCCGACAACAGTAAATCGAGTTTTTTTATATGATGAAACGAGATGGTGACGGGAGCTACCGGATTAACAGACTCCTTGGCGGCGAAAACATTCAGAACGGCCAGGATGAGAAAAACCAGGGTAAATAGCAAACGGATCAGGGTACGCATGGGAGGGGTATGAATCAGGTGAATAATAGGGTCTTCTCAGATACTGGAACTTTATTGATACGGAATTTCAACGTTGACTAAAATCAAAAAAAACCTGGCCAACAGGTTTTCAACGGATCCATTGGGAGCTAAAAGAATGCAATAAAATCTCAATGCTCATAGCTTTTTGGAAAAATATTTAAGGAATAACTGATCACTGATATTCGATAACAATTAATTTACATAAATATTTTATTTTTAATATGGATTATTTTAAACAAACATCCCTAAATTACTTCCTAAGACCAGTATCGATCATACATTTCAGAATTTAATTATACCAAAACCTACAATTATGAGAAAATGGCTATTTACTTCAGCCTTTTTAATGTGTGCAACTTTGATTTTTGCTCAGTCTACCATTACGGGAAAAGTCACAGACAGTAAAACTGGCGCGCCTGTGCCTGGAGTTTCAATTAAAGTGAAATCTTCAAAACGGGGTACGCAAACCGACAATGGGGGCATTTTTTCAATGATAGCCAGCCCGGCAGATGAACTCGAGTTCAGCGGGGTCGGTTTTAAAACCCAAACCTTAAAAGTGGGCGATCAGGTGGCGATTTCCCTATCTCTGGAAACAACGGTTGCGGATCTAGGGGAAGTGGTGGTGCTGGGAAATCGTGGAGCGCCGAGATCCATAACAGAAAGTCCGGTTCCGGTGGACGTTATAAAAATTAATCAGATTGGTGAAAACACTGCGAAACCTGACCTGGAGTCTCAATTGAATATGTCGGTTCCTTCTTTTAATTACAATAAGCAAAGCGGTGCGGACGGTTCTGATGCCATCGATTTTGCTAGTTTGCGGGGACTCGGTTTTGATCAAACATTGGTATTAGTGAATGGTAAACGCCGTCATCTGGCAGCGTTTGTGAATGAATTTGGCACCCGAGGAAGGGGAAATTCCGGCACCGATCTCAATGCGATTCCCGAAGCCGCCATCGACCGGGTGGAAATATTAAGAGACGGAGCATCGGCCGAATATGGTTCGGACGCCATTGCCGGTGTAATCAACATCATACTGAAAAAAGATGTAAAAAAACTCACCATCGATTTAGGTGGGAGTGGTTATTATGATCACAAATACAATACGCTGAACAACGTTGATCCAAGTCAGTATTATACCAGTAATCAATTAGATGGCAGGGCAGTGACGGCCGGAATTAACTACGGTCTCCCGATTGGCAAAAACGGTGGCTTTGTAAACATCGGCGGCAACTTCTTTTCCCAAGGCAAAACTTTCCGGGCCCTTCCGGATACAAACTGGACCACCAGCCCGAATTCAAAATATGTGGCGCCCTATTTAGCCGATTACCGAAGGGCTTTTGGCGATGGATCCGTTACTTCCGGCGGCGCAATGTATAACTTGGAAATTCCATTGGCGGGAACTAAAACTACTTTTTATTCTTTCGGCGGATACAATTATAAACACTCAAACGTGTATGCGTGGACAAGAAATTTCTATAACCATCCGGAGAAATTTCCAACAGATGCCGCCGGGAATTTGATTTTTGTGCCGGGCATCATGCATGTAGCGGGTCCCGCAACTGCAACCCCCGATCCCAACAATGTATTTTACAATCCACAGGAAGACGTTTATATCCAGGACCTGTCGGCAGCTGCCGGGCTGAGAGGTACTGTCGGTAATAACTGGGACTGGGATCTAAGCGATGTCATCGGCCATAATAACTTTCATTATTATGGAAATAACACCTTCAATGCAACCCTTCCAGAAGCCGAAGTGGCAACGAAGACAAGGTTCGATGATGGCGGTTTTAATTTCTTACAAAATACGGCAAACCTCGACCTGAGTAAACACTTTAGCTCCGTTGCGCAAGGGTTGACATTATCTTTTGGAGCGGAATTCCGTTATGAGAATTATAAAATCTACAAGGGAGAACCGGATTCGTATGAAGGCTACGACCCGGCAACAAAATATTATCCGAACGTAGATAAAACAAGGAGTGTCGCTTCGGGTGCGCAGGGATTTCCGGGTTTCAGACCAACGGATGAAGTAAATGCAAGTCGCACAAATGTAGGAATCTATGCAGAAGGTGCTTTGGACATTACGAAGAAATGGCTGCTGGATGGTGCCGTTCGTTATGAAAACTACTCAGACTTTGGGAATGTGTTTACTTATAAAGTGGCAACGCGTTATAAACTTCTGGATAATTTTAATCTGCGGGGTTCCGTCAGCACAGGTTTCCGTGCGCCCTCGTTACAGCAGATTAATTTCAGCAATGTAAATACAAATATAGTCGCAGGAAGTTTGCAGTATATCTGGCTGGCACCCAATACCAGTAAGGTCGCCAAGGCTGCAGGTATCCCTCCGCTGAAGCAGGAAACCTCCGTCAATTACAGTCTGGGGTTCGCTTGGAAACCGGCGCCTAATTTCACGGTAACCGTGGATGGCTATCTGATCGAGTTGAAGAACCGGGTCATTTTTTCCGGCCAGTTTTCCGCGACACTTCCGCAACTGGCACCTTACATTCCAGCCACCCCTCCGTTGAATTCCGTTCAATTTTTTGCCAACGCAGTAAACACGACCAATTCAGGTGTTGACATCGTATTGGATTACAATAAAAAATGGGGTAAAAATGGTTTGAAAATAGTTCTTGCCGGAAATATTCAAAATATTAAAATTGACAAGATTAATGTGCCGGGGCCGCTGAACGATAATTTATTTAATCAGCAAACCTTTTTCAGCACCCGTGAACAGGCCTTCCTGATTGCCTCTGCACCAAAAGCAAAAATTTCTATGAATATTGAATACGATATCCGCAAACTGGCCGTTGGTGTGCATTTCACCTATTTTGGAAAGTTGAGCACGCAGGGATATGGATACGACACACTGGCGGGTGCGGCGGCCGGAACTGCCGGCGGTGCAGGCATTTCCGATCAGGGTCTCGGATATTATCCGGTGGTGGGTACCGATCAAGGCAACTCCTCGGTTTATGAAAATTTTGTATTTAATCCGAAAGTGACGACAGATATTTACCTATCGTACAAAATAACAAAAAACGTTTCCTGGATTATGGGGGTTGACAATCTGTTCAATGTGCATTCCGATATTGCGGCTACTGTCGGAGCAAAGAATGCATCCTGGGGTGATAGTGAATCCGGTGGTTCATTTGAAGCAGTGCAGATGGGATATAACGGTATGCGGTTATTCACAAAGTTTTCTTTGCACTTTTGATAAATAAAATTCACTTTATTCCTAACCACCCGCACCGTGCCGGGTGGTTTTTTATTTGATACCTTGCAGACTCAATTTCTTCACATGGAATTTTTAAAAGAACTGGGCATTCACGCACACAATCCAGGCAGCTCAACGGGTTTACGATGGTTCGACAATCCCGGGCAAATCATTGAATCCATTTCACCGGTAAATGGAAAACATATTGCGTCCATCTCGGTGACCTCAAAGGAAAATTATCAGGAGATTGTTCGCAAAGCCGAAGAAGCTTTTTTGATTTGGCGAACCTGGCCATCACCCAAACGAGGAGAGATTGTACGTCAGGTGGGTGAAGCGCTGCGTGACAAAAAATATGCACTGGGAAGTCTGGTGAGTTATGAAATGGGCAAGAGTTTGCAGGAGGGTTTAGGAGAAGTGCAGGAGATGATTGACATCTGCGATTTTGCCGTGGGTCTTTCCCGTCAGCTTCACGGACTCACCATGCACAGCGAACGTCCACAGCATCGGATGTATGAACAATGGCACCCGCTGGGAATTGTCGGCATTATTTCCGCCTTTAATTTCCCGGTAGCGGTATGGAGCTGGAACAGCATGCTGTCGTGGGTTTGCGGTAACGTTACGATCTGGAAGGGTTCAGAAAAAACTCCGCTCTGTGCGTTGGCCTGTCAACAGATTGCCGCCGAAATATTTAAAAAAAATGACGTGCCCGAAGGTGTTTGCAATCTCATCACCGGAGCCAGAGAAGCGGGTGAATGGATGAGTTCAGATACCCGTATCCCGCTGGTTTCTGCTACCGGATCAACAAAAATGGGCAAGGCACTCTCCGGCGTAGTAGCATCCCGGCTTGGACGGTCGTTGCTGGAGCTGGGAGGCAATAACGCTATCATCATCAGTGAATATGCCGACCTTGACATTGCTATCCTGGGCGCTTTGTTTGGCGCGGTTGGAACGGCCGGTCAAAGATGCACCAGCACACGCCGTTTAATCATTCATGAAACTATTTATGATACGGTAAAATCCCGATTAGTCAGTGCCTATGCGCAGTTAAAGATCGGCGATCCGCTGAACGAAAAAAATCATGTGGGCCCCCTGATTGACTTGGACGCGGTGAACCTTTATCTGTCATCCATCGAAGCCTGTAAAAAGGAAGGCGGGCATTTTGTGGTGGAGGGTGGCCTTTTACAAGGAAAGGGATACGAAAGCGGTTGTTATGTAAAACCCTGTATCGCGGAAGCAAAACCAGCGTTCCAAATCGTGGCGCACGAAACCTTTGCGCCCATTCTTTACCTACTGAAGTATAAGACCATCGAAGAGGCCATTGCGATTCAGAATGGCGTTCCACAAGGGCTGTCTTCGGCCATCATGACCCTCAACCTGCGGGAAGCAGAATTATTTTTGGCTGCCGGGGGCAGTGACTGCGGTATTGCGAATGTGAACATCGGCACGTCGGGTGCTGAAATCGGGGGTGCCTTCGGTGGCGAAAAAGAAACCGGCGGCGGTCGGGAAAGCGGCAGCGACGCCTGGAAATCCTATATGCGGCGCCAGACCAATACGATTAATTACTCGACTAAATTGCCCCTGGCGCAGGGGATACAGTTTGATCTGTAAACCCGGGACCGTTCATGCGGACGAACTAGTAATTGTTGGCGTTAATCGGGCATTCAGCCAGATAATATTATATATGTCCAACCGTTTAAAGAAGTAATGAACCTGAACCGGATCAAACGTCCTATTTTATCTGTTTTTCTCCCCTTTTTGCTACATTCTCCTCTTTCGGCACAGATCCGTCTGGCAGCGATTGGCGGCGTGCACAGTTCCAGTCTGCTTCAAAATAATTCGATTCCGGGATATGATACCGCCAGTGGCCGTTATTATTCTTCCAAAACCGGATTCACCCTCGGCGTCATGGCTGAAATACCACTGGGTAAATACAACCTGTTTTTACAATCCGGAATTCTATACAGCGCCAAAGGAAATCAATATGAAAAATATTACGACTCCAGTTTAACACAAACCGACACCCTGTACGATCGCCATACCCTGAGCCTGAATTACGTAGAAATTCCCTTTTTTCTGACCTGGAAAATCGCGTTGTCAAAAAATGAATTAAATCATTTTTACCTCAGCGCAGGACCGTATTTTGCCT
>JAYWCS010000282.1:0-3981 GCA_043780315.1 Bacteroidota bacterium
ATTGTTATTTCGTATGCCCTGCCGGCCAAAGTAATTAAAGCGGCTAAACTACAGAATGCCAGCGTTTCGATATACAGCCGGAATATTATTCTGTGGACGGCCGCCAAAATTAATATAGATCCTGAAAATGCATTCCAGCCTTCTACCGACGTACAGGGATCCGGTACACAGTTCAAACAGGGTATCGAAAGATATAACGTATATCCTTGGGTGATTCCGGTGGGTATTAAACTGAATGTTGTTTTTTAAGCAAACTCAAATCTTACATCATGCGACCTACACGAAAAATATATTTACTGTTTCTTTTTCTTTGCCTGGGGTTATTGAACTCCTGCAAAAAGAATCTGGAGAAGCTCAATGAGAATCCGAACGGAGCAGATCCCAATACCACCAATCCAAATCTGGTTTTGTCGACTGTATTAACAACGGCGGGTCAGGAATGGGTGACCCTCGGGTTCGGCGATGTGGCCGGCATCATGCAACACACGCAGACGGACGGATGGACCGGTTCGCATAATGAATACGACTGGAGTGGGAACTATAGCTGGACGCCGATCTATGATATCCTGCGGAATAATAAATATGTGTACGACCGTTCGGTAACCCTGGGTTATGATCTTCAGAAAGGAATCACACTCACCATGAAATCATTTCTCTTTGGTTTAATCACCGACGCCTGGGGTGATGCACCGTACAGTCACGCTTTGCAGGGCGACCGGAGTGGAACGGAAAATGCTTTACCTGTTTATGATGCACAAAAAGATATTTACACGGGCATTCTGGCGGATCTCGAAACAGCGAATATGTTATTGTCAAAACCCAAATCAGATTATAACAGCAATGTAGATGCCGTAGATGTTTTTTATGGCGGCGACCCAACGAAGTGGCGCAAACTGGCTAATTCCATTGCGCTACGTTATTACATGCGTCTTTCGGATAAAATGCCCGATGTGGCCAAGGCCGGAATAGAAAAAATAATTGCAGATCCTGCCACCTATCCCATTATCACAGATCCTTCCGACGATGCATCTATGGGATTTGCAGGAAATAGTTCTGCTGATTCCTGGCCGTCCAATGTAAATTATAATGCCGACAGCGGAAGTTACCGCGTGATCAAAATGTGTTCGAGTCTGGTGAAGACGATGGATACGCTGCAGGATCCGCGCTTGGGAATCTGGGCAAATAAAGTGCAGATATTTCTTTTGGTGAGTTCCTCTTTTCCGCCTAATACAGATCAGATCACAGACACCGTCGTAAACGGCGAAGCGCGGCAGGTAAGATATATTTCTCCCGATGTATTAGCGGGCAAGGGACTTACATTGAATGATATTAATCAGAATGTAAATTATGTGGGTCTGCCGCCGGCAATTGTAGGCGGTCCGGTATATAATATCAGCAACGATCCGAGTCAGGCGGCGCACAATCCGCATGTATCCTGGTTGAATACAATTTATACAAATGCGAAAGGGCCATTATTATTAGCCAGGCTGATGTCGGCTGCGGAAGTTCATTTTATTCTTGCCGAAGCGGCAATGAAAGGCTGGGCTGCCGGCAACGCACAAACAGAATACAATGCCGCCATTCAATCTTCTTTCACATCCTGGGGAATTGGTGGTGCGTTCGGCGCCTATATCTCCCAACCGTCGGTTGCCTATGCGGGAACCGAAGAGCAGCTGATTACGCAGAAATGGATTTCTTCCTGGACGGCGGCAACAGAATCCTGGTTTGATTTCAGGAGAACGGGATATCCGAAACTGGTTTCCGGACCGGTAGCGAAAGGGCCTGTATTACCGGTCAGATTATACTATATGCTGGATGAACGCAATCTCAATGCGGTCAATACAACAGCTGCTGAAAATACATTGGAAACAACGACCTATTCCGGATACGGGGCAGATGCCACGAACGGATATAAAAACAGTGCATGGTCGAAACCCTGGATTAGTCAGGGTACCGGACAACCCTGGTAAGCAACTATTTTTTATTACCAAAAAGTTAAAATGAAAAATACAGTCTTTGTCACCGTATGCGGTATGCTGATGTTGACGCTAATGACAGGATTTACAGTCGCTGCGCAGGATCTGAAAGCCGGCGCGGCTTTTCGCATACTCACGCCCAATCCGTTGCTGCCGGTATCCGGCGGTATCGGAACGCCGAGACCGTCCACACAGAAAAACGGGGAGCTCACGGCCCGGGTGCTGGTTTTGGAAAAAGGCAACACACGAATTGCTATTGTGGGCGTTGACAATCTCGGGTGGTCATCCATTCTGGGCGATCGTTCGCGGGCGCTCATCAAAGGAATTCCTCCGGAGAATATTTTAATTGGCGCCACGCATACACATAGTGCGCCGGATGCGTATGCCTTTCCGGACGAACATGGAAAAACCGGAGCAGATCTGAAATACCTCGATTGGTGCACGCATCAGATTGCGGATGCTGTAGAGGAAGCCTTGAAAAATTGTGCGCCGGCGGTACTGAAAACAGCGGTGGGTGAGGCCAACGGAAAAATTGCTTATAATTATTACGCTGATAAATTATACGATCCGCGTTGCGGCGTGATACAGGCCATTGCCACTACCGGAAACCGAAAGGGTCTGCCGATTGCCACACTCGTAAACTATGCCATTCACCCGGAAGTAATCGGGGCGGATCGCGGAATACTGAGTCCCGATTTATGCGGACCCTTATATGCCCGTATCGAACGGAAGGTAGGTGGCGTGGCAATCTTTATGAATGGTGCACAAGGTGGTATGGTAACGGCGGATAACCGGCGCGAGTTTGGAAAAGAAGCAAACGATTGGGTAGAATGCACCCGTATCGGCGAACTGCTGGCCGATGAGGCCCTTCGAATTATCGCTGAGGCGCCCACGCAAAATGATCCGCAGTTGTTTTGTACTTCCCGTATGATTCGTTTTCCCATCGAGAATCCGATCATGAAATATATTCTGAATAACAGTCCGCTCAAGAGTACCCAAGCCAGCGCAGATTCCATATGGACCCGGATTAATCTATTGGATATCGGTACGGCACAGATACTCACGATTCCGGGAGAAGCATTGCCCAATATCGGATACTATGTAAAACGACATATGAATACCCGGCAACCATTTCTATTCGGCCTCACCAACGATGCTTTTGGCTATATGCTCACCAAAGTAGATTTTATGAGTTTTAAAAGATACGAATATGTGAGTCATACCAGTCTGGGCGAAATGACGGGAGAAATTTACATCGAAAAGGCGCTCAAACTGATTGCGGATAGTCCGCCTGCCACCGACTCCGGAAAATAAATTAAATTAATTATTCCATTAAACAGTATATGATCATGAAGAAAATTTTTTTATGTCGGGTTCAGGATAGGAAGAGGAAAAATTTGCCTTATCTACACTCTTCATTGTTGTTGATTGCAGGGCTTATTTCTTTTTCTGTTTTTGCACAGCCTACACAGGTTATGCCGACACAATCGGAAACATTTCCGAAAGGAGAAGTGACCACGGCTTCCAATGCTATGCAGCATTACCTGCACAACGGGGATACTACTTTTCATTGGGAAGTAAAAAACACATATGAAGTAGGTGAAGCAAAAGTATATGACCTCTTGCTGGTATCGCAGGAATGGCGCGGTATTACGTGGATGCATCAATTGTCTGTCGTAGTGCCGAAAGAAAATAATTACGACGGCGCCCTGCTGATCATTGTGGGGGGACACATAAAAAACGGAATGCCGGAATGGACCGATAAGGACGATAAATTCATGGAGGCGGCCGGCATGATTGCTTCAAAAAATAAAGCCATTGTAGCGGTCCTGCGGCAAACGCCGAACCAGCCGTTGTTTGATGACTATACCGAAGATGCGTTGATTTCTTATACCCTTCATCAGTTCAAACAGGATGGTGATTTCACATGGCCCTTATTATTTCCGATGGTCAAAAGCGCTACCCGCGCGATGGATGCCATACAGGAGTTTGCTGCCGGTCAGCT
>JAYWCS010000283.1:0-2725 GCA_043780315.1 Bacteroidota bacterium
CGCTATTTGTAGACTATTTTCATTTATATCCCACGGTCGCCAAAATCATTACCACCGCCATCGTGGTTTCATTCAGTTATCTCACGCAGAAAAACTATACGTTTAAACCCCATACGCTCAAGTCCTAGATCGGGTCCCGCGTTCCGGAGCCTTTGTACACATTGGAGCATCCCACGATTATATATCCACTATTATATATTGTTAGTATATTTAAAAATTGCTTTTACGTAGTAAAATCTTTTAAACGGCCAGCCCGAAGCTTTTAACTTTTTATAATTAAAAAAAGATCGAAATGAGTACAACGCGCAGAAATTTTTTGAAGACAGGTTCACTATCCGTTGCTGCACTGGCCATTGGTTCCCAAAAACTATTCGCCGCCCAGGCCCCGGATATCTATCTCGGCATACAGCTCTATTCGGTTCGCGAAGACATGGACAAAGATCCTTCCGGAACCCTGAAAAAACTCTCTGATATGGGCTACCGGTATGTGGAACATGCCAATTACGAAAATCGAAAATTTTACGGTTATACGCCCACCGAATTTAAAAAACTGCTGGCCGGGTATAATATAGAAATGCCCAGCGGGCACGTGGTGATGACACCGACCGACTACAACTTCGTGAAAAAAGATTTCTCCGACAATTGGAAACAGACCGTGGAAGACGCCGCCACGGCCGGTCAGCTTTTCCTGGTTTCCCCCTGGCTGGATGAAAGTCTGCGTAGGAATATGAAAGATTTTCTGTCCTATATGAATGTGTTTAATCAATCGGGGGCCCTTTGCAAAAAGTCGGGAATGAAATTCGGCTATCATAATCATGATTTCGAATTCAATACCCGGATCGACGGCAAAGAGCTGTACGACCTTATTATGCAGCATACCGATCCATCATTGGTAGCGCAGCAACTGGATATGGGCAACCTATATAATGGTGGTGTGAAGGCCATGGATATCGTAAATAAATATCCCGGTCGATATGAGCTCATGCACGTAAAAGATGAAATACTATCGGATGAAAAAGGAGACGATAAATATGTCAGCACCATTCTTGGAAAAGGAATCGTTGGTACCCGGGAAATTTGCGACATCGGAAAAAAATCCGGTGGAACAAAATATTTCATCATTGAACAGGAGTCTTATCAGGGCTTGACGCCGGTGGACTGCTCGAGAGAAGATTATCAGATCATGAAAAGTTGGGGATATTAAATAAATGAGGTTGTAGAAGCTATTGCCCTTAACATTTCTTACACGCCGGATTGCAGACTGGCGATATACTGGCAGTATAATTGAAGGTTTTAATGTACATCATTAAAATCTTTTTTTATGCCTTACATTCAAAGTGCCAAGTCGTCTCTCGCCCCACCTGTAAATATTTATTATGAAGATACCCTGCAGGGAAAGCCGGTTATTTTTATTCATGGATGGCCGCTGGATTCCAGCATGTGGGAATATCAGGTAAATGTGTTAGCCGAATCGGGGATTCGCTGCATTAGCTACGACCGGCGCGGTTTTGGTAATTCGGATAAGCCCTGGAATGGGTACGATTACGATACGCTGGCAGCCGACCTGAAATCGTTAATAGATACCTTAGATCTCGAAAATGTCACGCTGGTTGGATTTTCCATGGGTGGGGGAGAGGTAGCCCGATATATCGGCCGCTATGGTTCCTCAAAAATTGAAAGAATTGTGCTGGTCAGTGCCGTTACGCCGTTTTTGCTTCAACAAGCCGATAATCCCGATGGCATTCCGGAAGAGCAATTTGAATCTTTTGCCGATGATATTCGCGAAGACCGTCCGGCGTTCATGGCGAAGTTTGGAAAGACATTTTATGGGGTTGGTTTCTTAAGCAATCCGGTTAGTGAAGAGTTTCTCGACCTGAACCAATCCGTTGTATTAAAAGGTTCAGCCCGTGCCACCCTGGAATGTCTGTATTCTTTTTCTCATACTGATTTTCGTCAGGACCTGGCCAAAATTAATATCCCCACACTAATTATTCATGGGGACAGCGACAAAACCGTTCCCTTTGATATCAGCGCAAAAAAAGCCGTGAAAATGATTCCCCAGGCAGAAATAAAAATATACGAAGGGGAACCGCATGGTATTTTTTATACCCAGAAAGATTTGCTTAACCAGAATTTACTGGATTTCATTCTCGGACCGTCAAACACCCGGCCGGTGGAAGAAATGGCTCAACTGGATCCGTCCAAGCCTCTTCGTCATCCGAATGCATCTATTTAATTGCAACGGATCGGGTAAAATCACCTGTCATCTATTTAATAAAAATGCCCCGGTTAATTTACCGGGGCATTTTACTATCAGAAACATTCTATACTAATACCGATAATGATCTGCCTTGAATGGGCCCTTGGCCGGAATACCGAGGTACTCACTTTGGTCAACCGTCAGTTCATCGAGTGTGACACCAATCTTCGCAAGATGTAAGCGCGCCACTTTTTCATCCAGATGTTTTGGAAGCACATACACTTTATTTTCATACTTGGAAGCGTTCAACCAGAGTTCAATCTGAGCGAGCACCTGATTGGTAAACGACGCACTCATCACGAAACTTGGATGACCCGTAGCACAACCGAGATTCACCAGACGACCTTCCGCCAGAACGATGACATCCTTTCCTTCGATATTATAAATATCAACCTGTGGTTTCACAGTGTCTTTCGTATGGCCATAATTGTCATTAATCCAGGCCATGTCAATTTCAATATCAAA
>JAYWCS010000284.1:0-8718 GCA_043780315.1 Bacteroidota bacterium
GCCAGAGAGAGTACGAAAATGGTGGACGCTACATATAGCAACACACCGTAAAAACTATACTGCAGCCGAAATTCCAGCAGGATATCTTTTTTAATCAATGTGAGTATCAGTCTGAATGGAGAGAACATCTTTTCCGAATACTTAATTTAATAGTGCCCCTTTATCATAACAGGACCTGCACCGGGGTTCATAGATGTCAGTCGTTCCAATGAGTAGCAGATCGGTATTCACGGTTTTTCTATAGGAATAGTTCGCGATATTTCCACACTGCATGCAAATGGCATGCAACTTGGTGATATATTCCGCCATGGAAAGCAAGCCCGGTATCGGTCCGAATGGATTTCCAAGGTAATCCATATCCAGTCCGGCAACGATCACACGCGTACCTTTCGAAGCCAGCGCATTACAAACACTGGCCAGTTGATCGTCAAAAAACTGGGCTTCATCGATCCCGACCACATCTACGACAACGGATTCCTTCAGAATACTGGAGGCATCCGGAACCGGCATGGAAAGAATACTATTTTCATCATGAGAAACAATGTTTTCCGGATGGTATCGCTGATCGCTAAGGGGTTTAAAAATTCCTACCCGCAGGTTCGCAATCCGCGCCCGGCGCAGCCTGCGGAGAAGTTCTTCTGTTTTTCCCGAGAACATGGAACCACAGATTACTTCAATCCATCCACGCTGATCAGCCGGAACGGCAGGCTCAATAAACATATAGCCATTGAATTTGGATAAATATTTGCTTTAATTTTATATTCACCGGATAATCATATTTTCTTTAACGTATAATGGAACGACTTCAGCAACTCATCGGCAAGTTAAATGATCAATGCGAACATAACGAAAGTGCGCTTCAAATGCTTGTGACGCTCAAACAGATTGAAGCCGAGCTCACCCTCTTACATACGATCACTGCAACCGGAAGAAAAAATCCAGGTGTTTTCGTAGTCATGCCCTCCATGAATATCAAACACCGGGTGGTGGAAGAAGTGCAGGTGATCGCTCCCTTGGAGCACCAGCCCTGGATGGGCGTGGACCCACTGGTTGAAATTCCGACTTTAGCACATCAAACGACGAACCGGGAAATCAATGATTTGATCGGTAATGGAAGCGCTTCGATACACGACAAACTAAAATCCGGTGGCAATACGGATTTGGCATCAACCCTGAAAGGTATACCCGTAAAGGAATTACGGAAAGCCATTGGTGTAAATGACCGCTTTGTATTCATTAATGAATTGTTCCGGGGTGATGAACCCATGTATGAACGCAGCATCAAAACGATTAATAATTTCCGGATACTTCCGGAAGCGCAATACTGGATGGAAAGAGAATTAAAAATCAAATTAGGCTGGGATGATAAGCGGGAAATCGTGCAACATTTCTATCAGCTCGTCAGCAGACGGTTTTCCTGAATATACCGGACGATTTTATCGGTGGCCCCCCGGCGGGCATACACATAGTGTTCCGCGGCGTACCGATGAAAATCATATTCTTCTTTATTTTTTAACAACCGATCGAACACAGACTCTGCCTCCAGGGCGTTGTCGATGATCACGACCCCACCGCATTCTGCGAGCTCCATCACTTCAATATATTTATCAATCACCGGACCCGTAACGACCGGCTTACCATAGACCGCCCCTTCGAGTACGTTATGTACCCCGTCGTCGCCAAATCCACCGCCTACATAACAAATCGTTGCATAATGATAGAGGGTGGCCAGCATGCCAATATTATCAATGATCAGCACGTTCGGCATTCCCTTTCCAGCAAGCGGTTGACCGGTAACCGGCGATGAAAGACTTTGGCTTTCCAGCACCGAATAACGGATGGTATTGCGAAATAATATTTCGATTTCGGCAAGATGCTCCTCTTCAATTTCGTGGGGGGCGATAATAAACCTTATATCGGGATGCGTATGGGCGTAATGGTCGAGCTCCTCTTCATCTTCTTCCCAGGTGGATCCGGCAACAATCACCGGATGATTCCCACAGAAAGCAGCGATCAGCGGCAGCGGCTCAAAGGCCTCGGCAATATCAATGACCCGGTCAAAACGGGTGTCACCGCTTACGATGACGGACTGATGAATGCCCAGCGAAGCCAGCAAAATCCGGGAGGCATTGTTCTGAACAAAAAAAGCATGAAAGCTATCCAGCATCAACCGGTGAATATTCCCGTACCATTTGAAGAATGGCTGGTCGGGGCGGAATAATGGCGAAATCAACAGCACTGGGATTTCTCTTTTCCTTAACTGCCGCAGGTAATAATACCAGTAATCATATTTGATCCAAAGTACCAGGGTCGGATCGACCAGATCCACAAACCGGCGCGCATTGGCTTCCGAATCCATCGGAAGGTAAAAGATATGGTCAGCGCCCGGATAATCTTTGCGGATTTCATAGCCCGAAGGAGAGAAAAAGCTGATAATAACAGTACAATCCGGATAACAGGTACGCAAAGATTCAATCACCGGCCGGCCCTGTTCGAACTCGCCCAGCGACGCACAATGCATCCAAATACGATTTTTACCTTTAATATCCGCCGCACGGATGGTTCGGAATATACCTTTGCGGCCATTCATCCAGGCAGCAGCCTTTCGGTTCCAGGGAGAAACGAGTCGGACGCCTACCTGGTAAAGCCACAGAAAGAGGTTATATAAAACGATAGTCAATACGAAGGGTTAAAATGATTCCGGTGACAAATGTAATCCTTTCCCCTAACCGTTCATAACTGATTGAGCCATTGCAGATACCAATTTTATAACGTAGTTTTGTGGCCGTTAATGAAGAGCAATATGCGGCCAATTCATATGGTAGATCTCAAAGGTCAGTATGCTAAAATTAAAGAGTCGGTGGACCTCGCGATTCACGAAGTTTTAGACACAGCTTCTTTTATCAATGGCCGGGCGGTAATTGATTTTTCCAGTGAGCTGGCTGCTTATCTGAACATTCAAAATGTCATTCCCTGCGCCAACGGAACAGATGCGATTCAGATCGCCTTAATGGGACTCGGACTAGAGCCAGGGGACGAAGTGATTACTCCCTCCTTTACCTATATTGCGACAACCGAAGTGGTTGCGCTGCTCAGATTAAAACCTGTTTTTGCCGATGTGGATCAAAAAACTTTTTGTCTTGATCCCGCCTCTCTCGAAAAACAGATTACTTCCAAAACCAGGGCCATTGTCCCGGTACACCTGTACGGCCAATCCGCCCCGATGAGGGAGATTATGGAAATAGCCAACCGGCATGGATTAAAAGTAGTCGAAGACAATGCGCAGGCCATCGGAAGTGAGTATATTTATCCGGATGGGAAGACGTTGAAAACCGGCACCATCGGAACGGTGGGAACAACTTCTTTTTTCCCATCAAAAAACCTCGGCGCCTATGGCGACGGAGGAGCAATTTTTACCCACGATGCTGCGCTGGCTGAAATTTTTAAAATGATCGCCAACCACGGACAAAACAAGCGTTACTATCATGAAATCGTCGGCTGCAACAGCCGGCTGGATTCTTTGCAGGCCGCTGTACTGAATATAAAACTTCCGCTGCTGGATACTTATATCAGCCAGCGCCGGGCAGCAGCAGATTATTATGACCGCGCATTTGCCGCTCATCCGAAGATCCAAATCCCGTTTCGGGCACCCTATTCCAAACATGTTTTTCATCAGTATACCCTGCTGCTGGAGGGAGCCGACAGAAATAAACTCAACGATTACCTTGCCTCCAAAAACATTCCAAGCATGATCTACTACCCGGTGCCTGCGCACCGCCAGAACATGTTTGCGTCTTTTCATACCGATATGCAGGAACTGGAAGTGACCGACTGGTTAACACAACGCGTCATCTCCCTGCCCATGCATACCGAACTGGATGAAGAGCAGTTGCACTATATCAGTAGCAGCGTGTTGGAATTTCTGAATTAACCTTATCTAAACACCTAAACCGAAGTAGAACATGAAAATTGCTGTAGTTGGGACAGGTTACGTTGGACTTGTTACGGGAACCTGTTTTGCAGAAACCGGAAATGACGTCGTCTGCGTAGACATTGATGCGAAAAAAGTTAAAAAACTTTCTGATGGGGAGATCACGATCTATGAACCCGGACTGAATAAATTATTTCTTAGAAATCTGAAAGAAGAACGTCTGCGATTCACCACCGATCTGGCGGATGGAATTAAAGACGCCGCCATTATTTTTCTGGCGCTACCCACGCCTCCCGGTGCAGATGGATCTGCCGATCTGCGGTATGTTCTCGGAGTTGCCGAACAACTCGGCGGTTTATTAAAGGATTATAAAGTAGTGATCGATAAAAGCACGGTGCCGGTTGGTACCGCCGAAAAAGTATATGCCGCCATTGCTAAAAATTTCAAAGGCGAATTTGACGTCGTGTCAAATCCTGAATTTCTGAGAGAAGGTGTGGCCGTAGATGATTTTATGAAACCGGATCGGGTCGTTATCGGAACCTCTTCCGACCGGGCTAAAAAAGTAATGGAAGAATTATATAATCCATTTGTACGTCAGGGAAATCCCATCATCTTTATGAACGAACGTTCTGCTGAACTGACTAAATATGCAGCGAATTCGTTTCTGGCAACCAAGATCACTTTCATGAACGAAATTGCCCAGCTCTGCGAAAGACTGGGTGCCGATGTGGATATGGTTCGGCGCGGTATCGGCAGCGATGAACGCATCGGAAAGAGATTTCTATTTCCCGGTATCGGATACGGCGGAAGTTGTTTTCCCAAAGATGTTCAGGCACTCGTTAAATCATCTACAGAAGTGAATTATGAGTTCAAGATTCTCAATGCCGTAATGGATATCAACGAGAAGCAGAAAATGCATCTCATTCCGAAAATAAAAAATTATTTCAAAGGCAATCTGAACGGAAAGCATTTTGCGCTCTGGGGTTTAGCCTTCAAACCCAATACGGATGATATTCGCGAAGCACCGGCATTGTATATCATCGAGGCTCTGAAAAAAGAAGGTGCAACGCTGTCGGTATTCGATCCCGAAGCCATGCCCAATGTAAAGGCACAGATTGGCGAAGCGGTGAAATACGGCGAGAACCAATACGACGTATTGGAAAATGCCGATGCGCTCATCATCGCAACGGAATGGAATGAATTCCGGACACCCAACTTTCTCAAGATGGTGACCTCGATGAAGAATAAAGTGATATTCGACGGAAGAAATCTATTCGATCTCCATGCAATCCGTGAACTCGGATTTTATTATGAAAGTATCGGACGCGCTAAAGCGATTCCCCCGAATAATCAATATCATAAAAAAGAAGCATGAGCAAAAAACGGGTACTCATTACCGGCGCCGCAGGATTTTTAGGATCCCATCTCTGCGACCGCTTCATCAAAGAAGGATATCAGGTGATTGGCATGGACAATCTGATCACCGGAGATCTGGGAAACATACAACACCTGTTTAAATTAGCCGATTTTGAATTTTATCATCAGGACATCAGCAAATACATACATGTTCCCGGTCCCATCGATTATATCCTGCATTTTGCATCTCCCGCCAGCCCGATCGATTATTTAAAGATCCCGATTCAAACCCTCAAGGTCGGATCCCTGGGAACGCATAATTGTCTGGGTCTGGCCCGGGCAAAAAATGCGCGGATGCTGATTGCTTCCACTTCTGAAATTTATGGAGATCCGCTGGTGCATCCTCAAACAGAAGAATATTGGGGCAATGTGAATCCGATCGGACCCCGTGGTGTTTATGATGAAGCGAAAAGATTTCAGGAGGCCATCACCATGGCGTACCATACTTTTCATAAACTTGAAACCCGTATCATACGCATTTTTAATACCTACGGACCCCGGATGCGACTAAACGACGGCCGTGCACTGCCTGCATTCATTGGTCAGGCCCTGCGTGGAGAGGATCTGACGGTATTTGGGGACGGAAGTCAGACACGGTCCTTCTGTTATGTGGATGATCTGGTCGAAGGCATTTACCGCTTACTGTTAAGTGATTATGCCATGCCTGTAAATATTGGAAACCCTTCCGAAATCACACTCAGGGAATTTGCAGAGGAAGTGATTGCGCTCACGGGAACGGACCGGAAAATAATCTATAAACCGCTGCCCGCCGATGATCCCAAACAACGTAAACCGGATATCACGAAAGCCCGGGAAATATTAAAATGGGAGCCCAAAGTGGGCAGAAAAGAAGGTCTCAAAATCACCTACGACTATTTTAAATCCCTTCCCCCGGAAGAATGGTTTAAACAACCCAAGGAATTTATCAGCGCTTAATACCATTTGAACGTTTGAGATGTATCATCTCCTCTTTCAAATTTCCAACCCGATCAAATTATGAGTGCATTTCAAAGAACTATTATGATTACCGGCGGGGCCGGTTTTATCGGATCCCATGTGGTCAGATTATTTATCAATAAATATCCGAACTACCGGATCGTGAATCTGGATGCACTCACGTACGCAGGCAATCTGGAAAATCTCCGGGACATCGAAAAGGCCCCGAATTATATTTTTGAAAAAGCAGATATTACCGATCAGGAAGCGATTACCCGATTGTTCGAAAAATATGCATTTGATGCCGTGATTCATCTGGCTGCCGAAAGTCATGTGGACCGCTCCATAGCCGATCCACTGGCATTCGTAAAAACCAATGTGATGGGAACCTGCAACCTGCTCAATGTTTGCCGCAACCGATGGGCTGGTCATTTTGAAGGGAACCGTTTTTATCATGTGTCGACCGACGAAGTATACGGTTCTCTGGGCAAAGAAGGATATTTTACTGAAACAACTCCCTATGATCCGCGGTCGCCTTATTCGGCATCGAAAGCTTCCTCCGATCATTTTGTAATGGCTTATCACCACACCTACGGATTACCGGTGCTGGTTTCCAATTGCTCCAACAACTATGGATCCCATCATTTTCCGGAAAAACTCATTCCGCTGATGATCATAAATATTAAAAATAACCGTCCCTTGCCGGTTTATGGTAAAGGGGATAACGTGCGCGACTGGTTATATGTTGACGATCATGCGCGGGCTATTGATGTTTTATTTCATAAAGGAAGAAACGGAGAGAAGTATAATATTGGCGGGTTTAACGAATGGAAAAACCTGGATATCGTGCACCTGCTTTGCAACCTGATGGATAAAAAACTGGGCCGCGCAGCGGGTGAATCGGCTAAACTAATCAGTTTTGTGAAAGACCGGCCGGGCCACGACATGCGGTATGCCATCGACGCGAGCAAGCTCAATGAAGAACTGGGCTGGAAACCCTCCCTGCAGTTCGAAGAAGGCCTGGAAAAAACAGTTGACTGGTATCTGCAGAATGAAGAATGGATTAAACAGGTTACCTCCGGAGCGTATCAGAACTATTACGATCAACAATACCACAAATAATTCATGCCATTTATTCCAACCCTGCTTCCTGGTGTAATTATTTTCGAACCGGCTGTTTATCCGGACGATCGCGGATTTTTTTTCGAACCCTATAACCAGCGTCTGTTCACCGCAAACCAGATTCCGGCTGTTTTTGTTCAGGATAACCAATCCTTTTCTTCCTATGGCGTGATCCGTGGTCTGCATTACCAACGCGAACCCCATGCCCAGGCCAAACTGATCCGTGTGCTGGAAGGAACAATTCTGGATGTGGTGGTGGACATGCGCGTGGGATCTCCCGGTTTTGGTAAATCGTACAGTATTGAACTGTCTGCCGAGAATAAGAAGCAGTTATTTATTCCACGTGGCTTTGCGCACGGATTTTCTGTGTTAAGCGAGACCGCGGCCATTTTGTATAAATGCGATCAGTTTTATAATAAACAGAGTGAGGCCGGACTCCGATACAATGACAACAAACTAAAGATCGACTGGCAGATACCGTCGGAAAAAGCACTCATCTCGGCTAAAGATGAACTACTGCCAGGCTTCAGTGCAAACATAGCGGACTTCATATACCAGCCCAATGCCTGACCCCTCTATTATGCGCATAGCCATTACCGGTAGTCAGGGCCAGCTCGGACAAGAGTTTGCTGCCATCGCGAAGGAATATCCGCATACAGAATTCTACTTTTTATCCCGAAACGAATTTCCGCTCGATGATCCAAAAAAAATGAAAGAATGGCTGGACGTTCATGCCCTGAATGTCTTAATTAACTGCGCGGCGTATACGGCGGTAGATAAAGCCGAAACAGAATCCACCAAAGCGTATGAGATAAACGCCGAGGCCCCCGGTATCATTGCGGGTTTGCTTGCCAGGAATAAAACACGACTGATACATGTCTCGACAGATTATGTATTTGATGGGAATTCATCCAGCGCGCTGCGCGAAGATGCAATTACGGTACCTGTCAATATATATGGTGCTTCCAAACGCTCGGGTGAGTTACTCGTTTTGAAAAACAATCCGGACAGCCAGATCATCCGCACCTCCTGGTTGTATTCGGCTTATGGAAATAATTTTGTAAAAACGATGATGCGTTTGATGAAAGAACGACCCTCAATTAATGTGGTAGAGGACCAGGTTGGATCGCCCACCTACGCGGCCGATCTGGCAAGAGCTATAATGGAAATGATTGGATCATCACATTTTGTGCCCGGTATATTTCACTATAGTAACGAAGGAGAAACCAATTGGTACGCATTCGCATTAGAAATTAAAAGGTTGACGGAAAGCCCCTGTGCAGTATCCCCCATTGCCGCGGCTTCTTATCCCA
>JAYWCS010000285.1:0-4921 GCA_043780315.1 Bacteroidota bacterium
CAAAACCAGTGGATAAAATGTTAAGGAAATAAAATATCCACAAGAAAGCCCGAACCGCTAACATTTAGTCATTTAGCTGAAAGTTCGCCAATTTAAAAAGACTCAACATAAAATGCAAAAGCCCCGGTCAGCAGAGACTGGGGCTCTTTGGCTATACGCTGTTTAGCGACACCAGGCTATAGCTGGTTTTGTAGTTTTTATTGACATCCACTACTTCTTTTGAAATACTGTTTTGTTTTGCTACAGGGTGTAATCTATCCCGGTGCGCTCCAGCATTTGCAGATTAGACGGAATGGGTATTTTAAGAATGTGTTTGGGCAGATTCAATTGCAGGTGTATGGCTGCTATGCGCTTGTTTAATTTTCTCTAAAATTGACGATCAAAGGTTGATAATAACAAAAGAGATTGACTCGTTTTAACAAATCAATCTCCTTGTAACAAATTGAAAATCAGTGACCCTGTCAGGATTCAAACCTGAAACCTCTTGATCCGTAGTCAAGTGCTCTATTCAATTGAGCTACAGAGCCATTTTAAAATTAGTCAACCAAAAAACTTCCCATCCGTCGTCAAAGGCTCTATTCAACTGAGCTATGGGGCCATCTGGGAATGGAACCGTTGGTTCCACGCGCCAAGGGTTGCAAATATACTGAAAAAACCCTCAAAAAATACCTGCTTTCGAAGGCCTGCCTTTGATTTTGTTGTATTGTTGTGCATATTTCGAAGTAGATGAAATCTGGTTCGGCTCAGGTTCCCCAAATCATAAGTAAAATCAGCGTGCTGCCTTTGGCAGCCGTAATATTCTTTACAGTTTCCGGTGGTCCATACGGTTTGGAACCATTGATTGGATATGCCGGCATGTACGCCCTGCCCCTTTTAATTATCACTCCGCTGCTATGGGATATTCCAACCATTCTGGTGGTATTGGAGCTCAATAGCATGATGCCCGTGGAGGGCGGTTATTATGAATGGGTAAAAAGAGGATTGGGAATCAAATGGGCTTTTTTTGAGGGCTGGTGGACCTGGCTATACACTTTTGTGGATCTGGCCATCTATCCGGTTTTTTTTATTGAATATGCGGCCTTTTTTTTTCCGCAAATTGAAGTCTATAAAATACCGGTTTGTCTGGTTGTTATATGGCTCAATGCCTATTTAAATATCCGGGGCATTGTACCGGTCGGCAGAACGGCTCTTATGCTGACCGCGGTGGTAATCATTCCTTTTATTATTTTATTTTTTACCGGGTTTTTAAATTCCACCTATACTTTCCACAAAAGCTCCTCTCCGATGAGTTCCCTGAGTATGGCACTCTTTACCATCATGTGGAACTTTATTGGCTGGGATAACGCCACCACCTATGCAGGAGAAGTGAAAAGACCGGTTCGCTCCTATCTCACCGCAATCGTATTGGCTTTTTCCGGCGTGTACCTTTTTTATATTTCCATCACCTTCCTCATGATTCATTCTGGTATTCCGGGGTCCGTTCTGGCAGAAAGAGGAATTCCTTTTCTCGGAACCAAGATCGGCGGAAATTCATTAAGTGCAATACTTTCTTTAGGAGGTATGGGCAGTATGCTCGGTATTTTTGCGGCGGTATTGCTTTCAATTTCAAGAGTACCTGCTGTGATGGGGAAGGATAAATTGCTTCCGAAAATATTTACTAAACTACACCCGAAATATAAAACGCCTTATTTCTCCGTGATTATTTGTTCCGGTATTGTGAGCCTGTTGATTCTCCGGCCACTGGCCGATTTACTTATTATGGATATCTGCTTGTATACGGCCGGTATTTCCCTGGAATTTATAGCCCTCATCAGCCTGAGAAAAAAAGAGACTTCGGCCGACAGACCCGTCCGCATTCCGTTGCCCCGGAATGGAATCATTTTTTTATTTATGGCGCCCCTGCTTGTATTTGGCGTTGCAATAGTGGGTGCAATCACGGGCCCGGTTGAAAACATGCATGCTACTTTGTTTGCTTTTCTCGCAATCGGATCGGCACCCGTTGCCTGGCTGTTTTTTAACAGAAGTAAAAAACGGAACGTATAAGATTTAAAATATTCAGGGTAGCGCGTAGGCTACGTAGCTGTCTCCCGAAGTGGTTTTTAATTTTCCGCCGCCACAGGCAATTACTACATATTGTTTTCCATTCAATTCATAAATGGCCGGTGTTGCAAAGCCGGCATTGGGTAATGAGGTTTCCCATAGAAGCTGCCCATTTCTTTTATTATAAGCGCGGAATTTTGCATCTTTCGTAGCCGCGATGAACAAAAGGCCGCCTGCAGTAATGGCCGGACCACCATAATTTTCAGTTCCTGTATGATGGCCCCTGGCCTCGAGACTGTCCCCATTTCCCAGCACTATTTTCCATTTCAACTCTCCGCTGTTTAAGTCGATGGCATTTAGCGTTCCCCAGGGAGGTGACAAAGCCGGCAATCCGGATTTAGAAAGAAATTTATTGTATCCCGAAGGACTATAAGGCACCTGCCTGAATTTTTCCAGATCCGTCCATTCGGGATGATATGGCTTTTGCTGATCTGTTTTATTATTCAATATATAGGAGGCGAGCGCTTCTTTATCCTGCGGTTTTAAGTAGTCAAATGACGGCATCATTCGTCGCCCCGCACCAATGAAATGCATGAACTGATCTTTGTTGAGTTTTTTATTTACATCCAGTATGGATGGATAATTGCCACTTCCTTTTCTGTCGACTCCATGGCAGCTCATACAGTTTTGTTTAAATAGTCGTTCGCCGGCCATGCCTTCCTTTTCTCCGTCATGCGAGCTGTTGTCAACATCCAGCATTTTTAAAATCCATGCCATTTCATTGGCGTTCACGTATAACATAGCAGTAGTAGGATCTATTGCCGGGCCGCCCCACTCTGCGCCGCCATCGAAGCCCGGCAAGATGATCGTTCCTGCTTTTGACTGCGGAATGAACATGCCGTTTGAATGATAGGTTGCGAGACGGGCTTTGACTTCCGCATATTCCTCCGCAGATAAATACGGATTAATTTCTTTCTCTGTAAAAGTTTGACGTACGAAGGGCAAAGGTTTTTGCGGTATCGGTTGCGTCGGCGAGAGTTTTTCTCCCGCTAAACCGGTACTGGTATCTACCAAAGTTTCAACAATAGGGAAAAGCGGATGTCCGTTTGCCCGGTCGAATAAAAAAATAAATCCGGTTTTTGTTGTTTGTGCAACAGCTTCGACCGGCTTACCATCGTGTGAAACGGTGATGAATACCGGGGCCGACGACGGATCCCAGTCCCAGGTATCGTGATGAATGTATTGAAAATGCCAGATTCGTTTTCCGGTGGATGCGTCCAGTGCCAGCATACAGTCCGCATAAAGATCATCGCCCACTTTTTTACCGCCATAAAAATCCATGGACGCCGAGCCGATGGGCACATAGGCGATGCCTGTTTTCTGATCAATCGTCATGCCCATCCAGTTGTTGGCACCTCCCGTCATTTTCCAGGCCGAGGTATCCTTCCAGGATTCATATCCCGCTTCCCCCGGATAGGGAATCGTATGAAAAATCCATTCCTGTTTTCCGGTACGCACGTTGTAGGCGCGTACGTGTCCGGGCGCCGCATCCATGGCTTCAGAAACACGGGTGCCGGTCAGCAACAGGTCTTTATAAATACTGGGTGCCGAGGAGGCCGTAACAAAAAGTTCTTTGGCATCCACGCCGAGTCCGTCCCGGAGATCGACTCTTCCATTCACTCCGAAAGATTCAATGCCTTCACCCGTTTTAGCATTAACTGCCCGCAAGTAAGGGCCGGCCGTATAAAAAAGTCTTTCGTCTCCCGCTCCATCGGTCCAGTACGCGACGCCTCTGTTATTATTTAAATTAAAGTCACCTTTTTTTTCCCCCTTGGTGGAGTCGAAGGGCTCATACACCCATTGGGCGATGCCGGTAGCGGCATCGACGGCAAATAATTTGAGCGCCGGTGAAGTACCATATAAAATACCATTTACAATAATCGGATTACATTGAATTTGTGAATGGGAGCCTGTGTCTGCATCGCCTGTATGGAAAGTCCATACCCGCTGTAGTTTTTGCACATTGGAAGTATCGATTTGCAGCAGGCTGGAATACTTGTTTCCGCTGGAATTTCCATTCACCATTTCCCAGGACCGGTACGGATCGTTTTTCGTCTTACAACCCAACAGAAATAAGAATAATAGTCCGGCCCATTCAAAAGGTAAACGTCCGCTCTTCCTCTTAAAAGATGAACTCCCATGTTTGCCGTTGATCCAATTCATAAATCAAATTTTATTTTAATTCCCTGCGATGCGATCGATCAGCATAAAAGCATGCTGGGCACCGCGGTAATGATTATAAATTAAAATCCGTTGACAGGACGACGGCGTTTTTCCATTTTTCATAATAATTGATGGAACCTGCCCGGTTTTAAAAATTTCAGTCGACAGCCAGCAGGCAAAGGAAGAAGCCGTGCAATATTCTCCACTTAAATGTTTAAAACGCGCCACCGGGACCGGTTCCGGAAAATAATTTTCGACTTGCTGGTAATACGAATTTAATCTTTCATCCCCATTTTCACCCGTCAGTAACAGGTCCGGATTATTACCGGCGGTTAGGTGGTCAGATAAAAACCGATGCATACAATCTAAAACGGCTGCCGGATGTTCCGTGTGTATTGTTTTTAAGGCAACCAGCTCCGCGGTGGCCTCTTGCCGCTCGTTGTTGATCAAGGTCATAAAAGCACCTTCTCCGGCAATCGTTCCCTTGGCGGGCGGATGAAAAAGATCCAGATTCAGGACGGGTTCATCCCGAAACCAACCGGCGAGCCGGTCGATGTTATAATTGTAGGAAGATATTTCATCCACACATCCCAGCAGATAATTAGAATGCGGATTTTCTTTTAACAACATGCAGCAATCCAGCAAAGCATTTTCAAAT